>NZ_JBSGET010000184.1:0-13704 GCF_053603035.1 Kitasatospora sp. NPDC004272
ACCGGCCCCGGCGCCGTACCCGGGCCCGTACCCGCCCGCCGCCCCGTACGGGCCCCGCCGCGGGCGGCGGTGGGCGAGTGCCCGGGCGGCCATCCGCTCGGCCACCGCCTGCGCCTTCGGGTGCCCGGCCGGGACCTTGTCGGGCGCCCCGGCGATCAGGTCGAACAGCCAGGTGCGGGCCCGGTCCATCCGCGCGTGCAGCCGCCGTTCGCGCCGGATCGCGCGCGCCATCCGCCGGGGGCGTCCGGTGTAGCGCCAGCGCGCCCACGGGCTGCCGGGGCGGGCCAGCCGGATCGCGCCGATCCAGGACAGGCCGGGCACCATGATGCCGAGCAGCCCCGTCCAGACCTTGCCCTTGAGCAGGGCGACCAGGCAGACCAGCGCGTTGATCCCGATCACCGCGACCAGCCCCCAGCGGGTGTCCTGCCCGGGGACGACGCCGAGCGGCACGTAGCCGGTGAGCAGCAGCGCGGTCAGCAGGATGCCGAGGATCACCGCGTCCACCGACTTGCGGCCCTGCTCGCTCCAGTACACGTCGTCCAGGTGCAGGATCAGCGCGAACTCGTCCAGCACCAGCCCGCAGCCGATGCCGAAGGACAGGCCGAACCAGTCGATCCAGGGGTGCCCGCCGTCGGTGGCGAAGGTGCCGATGCCGCCGAGCAGCAGGAAGCCGAGGCCGAACACCATGTGGTGGATGTGCAGCCCGCCGGGGGTGATGTTGCCCGGCCACCAGCGGACCTGGGCGCGGATCATCCGGGTGCTGAACCGGATGAACGCGAACGAGGTGATGAACCCGACCAGCAGCAGGAACAGCGGCTGCTTGTGGGCGTCCACGATGTGGTGGCGGTAGCCGTCCAGCAGTGCACTGATCATCTGGTGGTGCCTCTATCTCACGGGGTGGCGCGGGCTGCTCGGGAACTGCGGGGTGTTCGGGAACCGCGGGGTGTTCGGAAGCCGCGGGTGCTCGGGAACCGCGGGTGCTCAGAAGCCGCGGGTGCTCAGAAGCCGCGGGTGCGCTTGGCCGCCCGGCGCGGGATCAGCACGTGCGGGGTGTCGCGGTCGCTGGCGCCGGGGTTCTTCAGGAAGAGCCGGGCCACCTCGCCGCCGAGGTTGACACCGATGGCCAGCGCCAGCGCCAGCGCCACCGCCCGGGAGGCGGAGACCAGCCCGGACGCGGCGTGGCCCTGGGCGAAGGCCAGCATGCCGAGGTACAGCGCCGAACCGGGCATCAGCGGCCCGATCGCGGCGGTCACGTACGGCAGCGCGGAGGCCGCCCGGTAGCGGGCCAGCAGCTGCCCGAACAGGCCGACCAGGCCCGCCGCGAGGCCGGTGGCGACGATCGGCGAGATGCCCGCGTTGTTGGTCAGCACGCCGTAGGTGGACCAGCCGATCGCGGCGTTTATCACCACCATCGGCAGCGAGCGCCGGTCGGTCTGCAGCAGCATCGCGAAGGCCAGCGCCAGCACCGTCGCGGCGACCAGCTGGATCGGCGGGCTGGTGGTGCCGCCCAGGCTCTCGTCCGGCCGCAGCCGGGCGTTGTAGTTGACGCCGACGTACAGCACCAGCATCACGCCGATGACGATGCCCGCGATCAGGTACATCACCTCCAGCAGCCGGGCCGCGGCGGTGATGTAGAAGCCGGTCAGGCCGTCCTGGACGGCGGCGACCATGGCCCGGCCGGGCAGCAGCGCGAACAGCCCACCGGTGATCACCACCGAGCCGCGCAGGTGCAGTTCGTTGAAGGAGAGCAGGATGCCGCAGAGCGCGGCGGGCATCGCGGCGATCACGAACTGGTAGAACTCGGGCAGCCCGCGGCGGGCGATCGCGGAGGCCAGCCGGTCGCCGACCACGGCGGTGGTGAACGCGGAGACGAACACCAGCCAGGCCGTGGAGTCGACCTGCCCGCCGACCAGGAAGGACGCCGCCCCGGCCAGCAGTCCGGTGGCCACCGCCATCAGCCACACCGGGTACGGGTGCCGGTTGCGGCGGATCTCGGCGAGGCGCCGGTAGGCGTCGTTGACGGTGACCTGCTCGGCGGTGATGTCGGCGACCAGCTCGTACACGGCGGCCAGCCGGGTGTAGTCGGAGGTGCGGCGGCGCACCACCCGGTCGGCGGTGACCGGCGGGTCGATCAGCGAGGGCTGGTGCGAGATCGAGATCAGCGTGAAGGTGACCTGCGGTTCGCAGTGGTCGAGCCGGTACGCGTGGGCGATGCCGAGCATCGCGGCCTCCACGTCCTCGGCGGCCTCGCCGCTGGCCAGCAGCAGTTCGCCGATCCGCAGCGACAGGTCGAGCACCCGGGGCACGTTGCGCTGGGCCTGCGCACCGGCCGCGGGGTGCAGTTCGCGGGGGGTGCGCTCGAACGCCGGGCGCTCGGCCATCGGCGTCCGCAGCAGGGTGCGCATCCGGTCCGGCCAGGGGGCGTCGCCGGGGGCGCCCTTGTGCAGTTCGGCCAGGTCGATGCCGCGGGACGGGGTGTAGCCGGCCGCGTTCCACTCCTCGGGCGTGAGGGTGTCCTGGGCCAGCGGATTGCGGCGGGCCCGGACGGACTCGGCGGCCTCGGGCACCGGGTGGCGGCCGAGCAGCCCCTCGGTCTGCACCGGCGCCGGCGCGTGCGGAACGCTGACGGTCCGTTCGATCGGCGGCGCGTCCGGTCCGAGCAGCCCCTCGGTGGGCGGCGCTTCCGGTGCCGGCACGCCCTCCGGCTCGCGATCGGACACTGCGCTTCCTCCACCACCCCGGCCGCCCGCCCGGTCGGGGCCGCCTCCTGGCCTCCACCTTGCCCGATCGGCGGCGCCGGTGCGAACAACCGGTGGCGCGGACTCCGGCGCCCGGGCCGTCCGGCCACCCCTCCCCCCGGAAACGCCCTAAATCAGACATACTGACCAGTCATGAGCGAGCAGCGGACGGCGGCCGAGGACTCCGGGCACGACGGCGGCGAGAGCGTCACCACCGTGATCGTCGCGGGCGCCTGCAACCTCGGCATCGCCCTCGCCAAGGCGGTCGCGGGCGCGGTCAGCGGCTCCAGCGCGATGCTCTCCGAGGCCGCGCACTCCTTCGCCGACACCGTCACCGAGGTGCTGCTCTTCCTCTCCCTCAAGCGCAGCACCCGCCCCGCCGACGCCGCGCACCCGCTCGGCTACGGGCGCGAACGCTACCTGTGGGCGCTGCTCGCCTCCTTCGCGACCTTCGTCGGCGGCGCGGTGTTCTCGGTGCACGACGGCATCCACACCCTGCGGCACGGCGAGGAACTGGGCAGCCCGACGCTGTCCTACCTGATCCTCGGCATCGCCTTCGTGCTGGAGTCGGTCTCGCTCTCCCGGACGGTCCGCCAACTGCGCGGCGAGACCCGCCGGCTCGCCGTCGGCGGCTACCGGTACCTGCGGCACACCTCCGACACCGCGGTGAAGGCCGTCTTCCTGGAGGACGCCGCCGCCCTGGTCGGCCTGCTGCTGGCCTTCGGCGGCCTGCTCGGCGCCCAACTGACCGGCGACGCCCTCTGGGACGGCCTGGCCTCGATCCTGATCGGCGCCCTGCTCGGCTGGGTCGCCTACGTGCTGGCCCGCGACAACGCCTCGCTGCTGATCGGCCGCTCCCTCCCCGAACGCTACGAGCGCACCATCACCGAGACCCTCGCCGCCCAGCCCCGGGTGGTCCGCGTCCTCGACCTGGTCACCAGCGTCCACGGCCCCGACGACGTCCTGGTCGCCGCCAAGGTCGATTTCGCCGACCTGGCCACCGCAGCCGAGGTCGAAACCGCCTGCGACCAGGCCGAACGCGCCATCCGCCGGGCCGTCCCCGCCGTCACCCGGGTCTACCTCGACCCCACCCCGCCCCGGCCCTGACCGGGCGGGGCGGTTGGCGGGGGGCGATCAGAGGCCGTAGTCGTCGACGATCTTCTGGTGGCGGGCGGTGTCGGCGCCCGCCGCCTCGGCGAGGGCGGGCCAGGCCAGCGGGTGGGCGAGGTGGGCAGTGAGCGAGGTGAGGAGGGCGTCGGCCTCGGCGGCGGTGGCGGTCGGCGGGACGCCGAGGGCCGCGTAGATGCCGGGGAGGCTGCCCTCGGGGTCGGCCGGGTCGTTGGTGCGGTACCGGTCGCCGCTGTAGACCCAGACCGCGTACCCGGCGGCCCGGACGGCGTCGCGCAGGGCGTACCACTGCTCCGGCTCGGGGCAGGCGCCGTCGATCCAGTAGGTGGTGAAGCCCGCCGGGTCGAGCAGGGTGAGGAACGCGAAGACCGGCTGCCAGTCCTCGGCCTCCGCCGAGCCGGGCTCCGGACGGTCGTTGAGTACCGCCGGGGAGAACACCACGATGTCGCCGTGGTTGAGGTCGACGTCCTCGCCGAGCACCGGCAGCACCCGGGCGGTGGCCGGGCCGGTGCGGACGGCGGGCAGGTCGGTGGTGGTGCCGTTGGCCCGCGGGACGCGCAGTTCGATCAGCTGCCACTGCTCCTCGACGGGGCCGCTGTCGGTGTCGAACTCGATGCCGATCCGGGCGCCGGCGGCGCGGACGGCCGCCCAGTCCCGGTTGGCGGTGGCGGCAGTGACCAGGTGCCACAGGTCGGGTTCCTGGACGGTGCGGTGCGCGGCCTCCTCGCCCGCCTCGGCCGGGTCGAGGGCGTGCGCGAGCAGTTCCTCGTACAGCCGCTGGGCCTCGGCGTGGTCGCCGCGCCGGGTGGCGGCGGCCGCGGCCAGCCGGCGGGTGTTGAGCGCCTCGGGCGAGTGGACCAGGACGGCCGCGCACTGCTCGCCGACCTCCGCCCAGCGGCCCTGGGCGGAGGCCCAGCGGGCCCGCAGCCAGTGCGCGGCGGCCGGGTCGGCCGCGGCCAGCCGGGTGGCCAGCCGGTCGATGCCCTCGCCGTCCTCGGCGTCGATCAGGAGCTGGCCGAGCATGCCGGTGAGGTACTCGTGACCGGGGTCCAACTCCAGCTGGGACCAGGCGAGTTCGGCCACGGCTCGGGTGTGGCCGAGGGCGCCCAGGGCGCCGGCCAGGTTGACCACCAGGGCGGTGTCGGGCTGCTCGCCGCGGGCCCGGGCGGCGGCCAGCGCGGCGGACAGCAGTTCGGCGCCGGTCTCCGGGTCGGGGTGGTTCTCGGCCAGCCAGGACGTCAACTCATCAGCTGGAACCGGCAGTTCGGGGCGCGGCAGGGCTTCGGCGGCGGCCCGCAGCCCGGCCACCCGCTCGGTGACGCCCGCGGTGCGGCGGAGCTGTCCGAGCTTGCGCTCGCCGGTGCCGGCCAGCGTCAGGGCGACCTCGCGGGCGCCCCGGGCGAGTGCGAGCCGGCCGGCCCGCAACACCAGGTCGAGGCAGGGGCGGTGCGAACCGACGGAGTCCAACTCGCCTGCCCAGGAGGCGAGTCGGGCACCAAGTGCGGCGTCGTTGTCGAACTCACCGGCAGCGACCAGCAGTTCGACGGTGGCGGACCAGCGGTTGCGGATGTCGGGGGACCGGTCGGCCTCCTCGACGTCCGGCAGCAGCTCCAGCGCGCGGTCGGTGCGGCCGAGCGCGGCGAACTGCAGGGCCCGCCCGGCGGAGAGCTTGCGCCGGTCGTCGTCGTCCGGCCGGTTCCCGGCGGCGACGTAGGAGCGCTCGGCGGTGTCGTACGCGTCCAGCGCGTCCTGGTGGCGGCCGAGCCGGTGCAGCGCGGAGGCGCGGCTGTGCGCGAAGGACAGCGAGGTGCGCTCGCCCGCCGCCCGGATCCGGGTCTCGGCCCGGTCGAGGTAGGTGAGCGCGTCGGCGGGGCGGCCGTCGTCCTCCAGGGTGTCGGCGTACTCGCGGGAGAGGCAGTCGAAGCAGGCCCGGGCCGGTTCGACCCGCTGCAGCGCCTCCTCCAGCACGGCGAGCCGCTCCGGGACGTAGCCGGGGCCGTCGATGTTGGCGTGGCAGATGGTGAAGTCCTGGACGGTGCACACCGACTGCGGGCAGGACGCGGTCTCCTCGCGGTGCGCGAACTCCAGCAGCGACACCGCCTCGGACATCGCGGCCTCGCCCTGGTGCCGCTTGTTCAGCAGGTTCTGCAGCCGCCAGTGCCGCAGGAACACCTCCACCCAGGGCAGGCCCAGCGCCCGCGCGGAGGCCAGCGCCTCCGGGAACATCGCGTCGAGCTGCTCGTTGCGGCCCTCCACGGCGTGCCCGGCGATCTCGGCGAGCGCGTCGGCCAGCCGGTGCTGGCCGGTCTCGGCGAGCTGCCGGTGGGTGTCGTGCACCCAGGACCAGATGTCGGTGGTCATCGTTCCTCGTCCCCTCGCGGAAGGTCTGCTGCGGCGATGGTGTCGGGCACCGCCGACAGCCCGCCGGCCGGCACCGCGGCGGTGAGCGCGGCCACCGCGGTGGAGATCCCGGACAGCGCCGCCCCCAGGTCGCCGCCCGCGGAGCCGGAGGCCGCCGCCATGATCACCTTCAGCGAGCGCAGCAGCGCGGCGGCGGTGGCCGCCCCGGTGTGCCCGTCCCGGTACGCGGCCAGCAGGTCGCGGACGGCGGGCGAGGCCAGGTTCAGGTACAGCCGGGCCTTGACCGCGCCGTCGGTGCGGGCGGTGAACGCGCGCGCCAACCGCAGGGCGGCGGACGGGATCCGGGCGTCCGCCCGGTCGTCCTCGATCCGGGCCTTCAGCTCGGCCTCGCGGTCCGGCACCAGCACCAGCGGCAGCCCGGGCGGGTCGAACCTGGCGGGCACCAGCTGCTCGCCGTCCTCGGTCAGCGCGGCCGCCAGCCACGCCTGCTGCTCGGCGGGCAGCGGCACGTCCGGGGCCCGGAACAGCTCCTTGTTGCCGCTCTCGCTGCCGAGTTCGACGATCCGGCAGTCGCGCAGCCGGGCGTAGCGGCGCAGGAACGGCAGCACCGCGTACCGGTCGCCGCGGGCGATCGGCACCTGCATCGCCCGGTACAGCATCTCCTCGAAGCCGCCGCCGCTGCCCAGTGCCACGTGCACCGCGCCGGAGCCCGCGGCGCGCAGCGCGCCGGCGGTCAGCTCGCCCTGCGAGGTGGGGACGGGGACGTCGTCGGCGAGCAGCGTGAACAGCCGGTCGTCGCAGAGCGCCGCCCCCAGCAGGTCCTGCCCGTGCCGGGACAGGATCCGCCGCCAGGCCGCCGGGTGCAGCCGGGCGGTCTCGTACAGGCCGTCGACGATGGCGTCGGCGAGCGCCTGCTGGAGCGCCCGGTAGTGCTCGTCGCGCTGCAGGTCCTCGCGGCTGGCGGTGGGGGTGAGCCGGGTCGACTCGACCACGCCGCCGATGAAGCCGGCCCAGCTGGGCAGCAGGTCGCGGGCGTCGTCGGCGAGCAGCATCCCGCGCAGGTAGACCGCGAGGTCCCGGTTGTCGCTGGATCCGTACGTCCCGCCGTCCTGCACCCAGAGCAGGCCGACCGCGTCGGTGCGGCCCTCGACGGGCGCCACCGGGAAGGCGGTCAGCGGCTCGAAGCTGCGGGCGAAGGCGGAGGCGAACCGCATCCGGTGCTGGTGCACCGGGCCGGGCAGGTCCTGCCGCCAGGGCACCGCGACGTCGTTGACCGGCTGCTCGTCGTCGCCGACGTACACCGCGATCGGCAGCAGCACGCAATACCGGGCCAGTACCTCGCGCAGCGCGAACTCGTCGGCCAAGTGGGCGTGTTCGGCCTTCAGTCGGAGCCGCACCACCGTCCCCGGGCCGGGCCGCGCCGGGGCGGGCCGCACGCTGTACTGCTCGCCGCCGCGGCTGCGGTAGGTGTGCGCGGCCAGCGGTTCGCGGTGCGAGGCGGTGGTGACGGTGACCTCCTCGGCCACCGAGAACGCCGAGAGGAAGCCGAGCCCGAAGGCGCCGATCAGGTCCTGGTTGCCGGTGAGGTCGCGCAGCATCCGGGTGTAGCCGGTGCCGACGGTCGCCAGGTACGCGTGGATCTCCGGCTCGGTCAGCCCCGCCCCGTTGTCCTCGATCGCCACCGTCCGCGCCGCCGGGTCGCCGGTGACCCGGATGAGCGGCCGGTACGCCCCCTCCGGGTCCTCCAACTTCCGCCGGGTGTGCGAGTCGTGGGCGTTCTGCACCAGTTCGCGCAGTGCCACCAGCGGGGTGGAGTAGAGGTGCGTGGCGAGCACTCCCACCAGGCCGCCGAGGTCGACCTCCGTGGTGCGGAGATCCTCCGGGCTCCCGGACGCGGGGAATTCTGCGCCGCTTCCTTCGGGCCCGGGAGCGGGGGGAAGAGCATCAGGCATAAGCCCACAGTGTGCCAGTACGACAATCGGGGGACCACTGTTTTCGGATTTCCGGTTTCTGTCGATCCTCGGTCAACCTGATGTTGACGTGCGGAAATCGCCACGGACCCGCCCGGAGCGGTGAAATCCCTTGCCAGTACGGCATTCCATCGCTCACCGGCGGTTCCGGTGCTATTCCCCGGAGTGACACCTTCGAGCGAACCCGCGTGCCCGGACTGGAACCCGAACGGCCCAGTGGGCAATCCTGATCACGCGACGTCAGGAACCGACGCGAACGGGGCGGCCACCCCGCAGCGCCGCATTCGCACCAGTTAGCAGGGAGACCACCGTGTCCCGTATTCGCGCAGTCGCCGTCGTCACCGCCCTCGGGGCCTTCCTCCTCGCCGGCGCCGGCACCGCCGCCGCCGACAACGGCGCCGGCGCCGACCACTCCTCCAACAGCAGCGTGGTCAGCAACATCGGCTCCGGCAACGTCGTCGGCTCCGTGCACGGCAACGCCAACGCGAGCCAGCAGACCGCGACCGGCTCCGGCGCGAGCAACCAGAACAACACCCTCGGCGTCACCGGCGACTCCGGCGGCGTCGGCGCCCTCCAGTCCAACGCGAACCTGGCGCACACCGTCTACTACCCGTTCGTCCTGTACTAGGCCGTCACCGCACGGGCGCACCGACCGGGGCGCGGGGACTCCCCCGCGCCCCGGTCCACCCCTTCCCGCCCGCCCGCACCTCCGCCGCACACCCCTCCCACCAGCACGTCCGCTGCCCTGGACACGGAAGCTACTGGCGATTAACTTGACTGCGCGACCAGCAGCCGCCGAAGGGAGCGCCCCGTGCGCCGCACCGTCTACAACGAGGACCACGAGGCGTTCCGGGAGACCATCCGGGATTTCATCGCCCGCGAGGTCGTCCCGGTCTACGAGAGCTGGGAGGAGGCCGGCCACCCGCCGCGCGACTTCTACCGCAAGCTCGGCGACCTGGGCGTCTTCGGCATCGAGGTCCCCGAGGAGTACGGCGGCGCGGGCGAGACCGGCTTCAAGTACCAGGCGGTGATCTACGAGGAGACCGCCCGCGCGGGCGTCACCTTCGGCGCCTCGGGCGTGCACACCGGCCTGGTGCTGCCGTACCTGATGGAGTACGCCAGCGAGGAGCAGAAGCAGCGCTGGCTGCCCGGCTTCGTCTCCGGCGAGATCATGACCGCGATCGCGATGACCGAGCCGGGCGCGGGCTCCGACCTGGCGGGCATCACCACCACGGCGAAGCTCTCCGCGGACGGCAGCCACTACGTCCTGAACGGTGCCAAGACCTTCATCACCGGCGGCGTCCTCGCCGACCTGGTCCTGGTGGTCTGCCGCACCGCCCCGCACGACCCGGCGGACCGCCGCGCGGGCCTGTCCATCCTGTGCGTGGACACGAAGTCCGAGGGCTACGCGGTCGGCCGCAAGCTGCAGAAGATCGGCCTGCGCACCTCGGACACCGCGGAGCTGTCCTTCTCCGACGTCCGGGTGCCGGTGGAGAACCTGCTCGGCGAGGAGGGCCGGGCGTTCTCCTACCTGACCCACAACCTGGTGCAGGAGCGCCTGGCGATCGCCGTCGGCGCCTACGCCTCGGCGGCCGCCGCCGTGCAGTTCGCGGTGCGGTACGTCAAGGAGCGCAAGGTGTTCGGCAAGGCCGTCGCCGAGTTCCAGAACACCAAGTTCTCGCTGGCCGACTGCCAGGCCCAGGTGCTCGCCCAGCAGGCGATGGTCGACCAGGCGCTGGAGCTCTACCAGCACGGCGAGCTGACGGTGGCGGACGCCGCCGCGGCCAAGCTGTTCTGCACCGAGTCGGCCTCCGAGGTGATCGACAAGTGCCTGCAGCTGCACGGCGGTTACGGCTACATCCTGGAGTACCCGATCGCCCGCCTCTACACCGACAACCGGGTGTTCCGGATCTACGGCGGCACCAGCGAGGTCATGCGGACGATCATCGCCAAGTCGCTCGGCCTGTAGCGGGCCGGCGGACGGACCCGGCGCCCGGACGCGACCTCCGGACCCGGCGTCCGGACACGACGGAGGCGGGCACCCGACCGGGTGGCCGCCTCCGTTCCGTTCCCGCGCCCCCGGTTCAGTTGACGCCGGTGCGCCACGCCTCCAGTCCGGCCGCCGAGGCGGCCTTCGCCTGCTGGAAGGTCCGCTGCGCCATCTCGGCCGGCGGGGTCTCCAGGGACCGGACCCAGCCCCGGCCCGCGTTCGCCAGGGCGGCGCAGACCAGGACGGTGCCGGTCAGTCCGACGACGGCGCCGAGCCCGGTGAGGGCCGCGCCGGCGGTGAGCATGCCGCGGTTCACCTGGAAACCGCCGAAGGTGATTCTCTGATTGGTCGCCATAGGGACACCATCGGCCCGCTCCCGCCGCCCCGCACGCCGAGCGGCCCGCCCCTTGGACCGCCCGGCGGGTGGAGGGCGGGCGAAGGAGCGGGGCGGGGGCCGAGTCCGGGCGGTGCCGGCAGGGGAGCCGCGGCGGAACCACGGCGACCGGGGAGAAGCCGTCCGGGCGACGGCCATCGGCACCCGGCGCCGCCCTCCACCCGCCAGGCGGTCCTCACCCCTGCGCGTGATCCGGCGCGCGACACGCGCGGGCCGCCGCCTAGGGTCGGCCGCGGGGCCCGGTCGGCGGGCCCGGTGGTGCGGGGGTCCGACGGAGGAGAACGCGATGACCGAGCAGCCGGCCCGGATCGACCTGAACGCCCTGGCCGAGGAGCACGCCGCCAAGGCCGCCGCCAGCCCGCACGGCCGCAGCGCCCACCTGCTGCTGCACGACGGGGTGCTGCGGCAGACCGTGATCGCGCTGCGGGCCGGGGCGGTGCTGGACGAGCACAACGCCCCGGTCGCCGCCAGCCTGCAGGTGCTGCGCGGCCGGGTCGCGCTGACCGTCGAGGGCCGCCGCCAGGAGGCCGGCCCGGGTGAGCTGCACTCCGTCCCGCAGGAGCGGCACGGCCTGCTCGCCCACACCGACGCGGTGGTGCTGCTCACCGCCGTCACCGCCTGAGACCCGGAACCCGGGACCCGGCGCCCGGCCCCTGAGACCTGACCGCCCGACGCCGACGCCCGGGCACCCCGGCCCCGCTCCCGCCCCCGGCCCCGCCCCCGCCCCGGCCGGTCCGCGGCCTCAGCCCTCCGACCCGCCCAGCACGTCGTCGGCGACCAGCGACAGCCCGAGCAGGTACTGCTCGCCGCTCGGCGCCAGCTCGGGGCCGATCAGCCACTGGCCGGCCTGCCCGAGCAGCAGCGACTGGTAGAAGACGCCCCGGGCCAGCTCCTCCGGGGTGTCCGCCACCTCGGTCCTGCCCTGGAACAGCGCGGCCAGGCCGAGCCGTCCCTCCTTCTGCGCCGCGGCCAGCCGTTCGGACAGCCCCGGCAGGTGGTCGAGCCCGGCGAGCAGCTCGAACTGCACCGTCCACAGCCCCCGGTGCGCGGCGAAGCTCTCGCGCACCGCGTTCCAGGCCCGGACGAAGCGCTCCTTCGGGTCGTCGACGGCCGTGGCGGCGGAGAGCGCGGCGCCGATCGACTCGCCCCACTTCGCCATCGCCTCGACCATCGCCTCGACCAGCAGGGCGTCCTTGGATCCGTAGTGGTAGCCGATCGCGGCCAGGCTGACGCCGGCGCCGGTGGCGATGTCGCGGGCGGTGGTGCGCCCGTAGCCCTTCTCTTGCAGGCAGCGGGCGGCGCTGGCCAGCAGGTCCTCACGATTTCCCATGGCCCCGATGCTAGCCCCGTCCAAGACGATTGTCTTGCTCGTGTGTCTGAAACGAATGGTTTAGACGCTTGTACTAGACAGGCGTTCAAGACATCCGTACAGTCACCGTCATGACCACCGACGACCGCACCACCCACCGCGCCGGCCGACGTGCCTGGCTGGGCCTCGCCCTCCTCCTGCTGCCGACCCTCGTCCTCGCCATGGACATGGGCGTGCTGTTCTTCGCCGTCCCGTTCATCGCCACCGACCTGCACCCCAGCGGCACCCAGCAGCTGTGGATCATGGACATGTACTCGTTCCTGCTGGCCGGCCTGCTGATCCCGATGGGCGCGCTGGGCGACCGGATCGGCCGCCGCAAGCTGCTGATCGGCGGCACCGCCGCCTTCGCGGCCGCCTCGCTGGTCGCCGCCTGGTCGCACGGGGCGGGGCAGCTCATCGCCGCCCGGGCCCTGCTGGGCGTCGCGGGGGCGGTCTTCGGGCCCTCCACGCTGGCCCTGATCCGCAACATGTTCCCCGACCCCAAGCAGCGGCAGTCCGCGATCGGCGCCTGGAGCGGCGTGATGATGGCCGGCGCCACCCTCGGCCCGGTGCTCGGCGGCCTGCTGCTGAACCACTTCTGGTGGGGTTCGGCCTTCCTGATCGCCGTCCCGGCGATGCTGCTGGTGACGGTGCTGGCCCCGGTGCTGCTCCCCGAGTACCGCGCCCCGCAGCAGGGCCGCTTCGACCTGCTCGGCGCCGCGCTCTCGATGGCCACCGTGCTGCCGGTCGTCTACGGCGTCAAGACCCTCGCGGTGGACGGCTGGAGCCCGCTCCCCGCCCTGGTGCTGCTCGCCGGGCTCGCGGTCGGCGGCGCCCTGGTGGTCCGGCTGCGGACGGCCGCGAACCCGCTGATCGACGTCACCCTGTTCCGGATCCGCACCTACACCGGCGCGATCACCGTCAACACCATCGCGATGTTCGCGATGATGGGCTTCACCCTCTTCACCTCCCAGTACCTGCAACTGGTCAAGGGCTACAGCCCGCTGTCCGCCTCGCTCTGGGCGCTGCTGCCCAGCGTCGGCGTCGGCGCGGCGGTCGGCGGCTTCGGCGCCCTGGCCGGCCGGGTCCGGCCGGCCGTGCTGCTGGTCGCCGGGTTCCTGGCCGCCGCCGCCGGGTTCGTCGCGATGGCCCTGGTGGACCCCGGCTCCTCGCTCGCCCTCCCGCTGGTCGCGGCCGGCGTGATCGCGGCCGGCTCGGTCGGCACCGTCAGCATCACCGGCGAGATGGTGCTCTCCGCCGCCCCCGCCGACCGGGCCGGCGCGGCCGGCGCCACCTCCGAGACCGCCCAGGAGCTCGGCAGCTCGCTCGGCATCGCCCTGCTCGGCGCGGCCGGCGCGGCGATCTACCGGGCCCGGATGGACGGCACCACCGCCCCCGACGCGGCCCGCGACACCCTGGGCGGGGCCGTCACCACCGCCGCCCACCTGCCCGGCGAGGCCGCCGACCGGCTGCTGACCACCGCCCGGGACGCCTTCGCCGACGGGATGCACGTCGCCGCGGTGGTCGGCGTCCTGGTGATGCTCGGCGCCGCGCTCGCCGCCCACCTGCTGATGCGCCACCTGCCGGCCGTCGGCGGGGTGGCGGCCGAGCCGGCGGCGCAGGAGCTCGCCGCCTGACCCGCGGCGGCGGTGCGGAGGTCGGACGTCGAAGGGACCGGGCCGGGGCGGCAGTTCGCCCCGGCTGCGGACACGACTGACTCCTTCTTGGTCCACCCGGTGATAAGGTAAGCCTTAGCTAACCTGACTGCCACCGCT
>NZ_JBSGET010000185.1:0-13300 GCF_053603035.1 Kitasatospora sp. NPDC004272
CGCGCACATCCAGGGACTGGGGCGACCGCACAACGGTCCCGACATCGCCTCGAACGTCCTGTGCCGAGGTAAGAATTTCTTACCTCCGCGGCGCGGGCCCTTCAGCGCACGGCCTGGATTGCCGCCGACGTGCTGCTACAGGTCGACTCCAGCGAGCCGGGCGGCGGCGTTCAGCTGCTCCAGCACCGCGGCCGCGGCCTGGCGGGTGACCGGGTCCTCGTCGTCGAGCAGCAGCCCGACGAGCTCGGCGGCGGCCGCGGCCACCGGCACCGGAACCTCGACGGTGCGCAGCTGCAGCAGCCGGGCGGCGGCCCGGCCGCCGGCGGTGCTGAGGACTGGGTGGTCCGGGCTGCCGCTGCTGCCCGGATTGGGGATCAAGGCGGTCAGACCTGCGCCGAGGCCCAGTGGCCGGGCGGTGGAAGAGGAGCTCACCTTCCGATCAACACCGGCCTGGGTGCCGAGGTCACGGCCGGAGGGGTAGCCCGGGCGGCCGCCCGTACGACTGACCTGGTTCCGGGAGACAGGTGCCGGGACGGCGGAGATAGATCATTTAGGGGTGAACGCAGATCGGCCGTGATCTGTCTCCGTGCACACCATTTGCCAGATAGATCTGTTTTGTCTATCTCCCGATACCCCTGTTTTGCCTGGTAGGAGGGTTCTCCGGCCTCATCTGTGTCTACCTGTGTCCACCTGTCTCTCGGGACGGAGAGAGGTGGGACAAGGGGCGTCCCAGCACTGTCCCACCACCGTCCCAGCAGGTCCGGTTAGTCCGTTTTGCTGGGACAGTCCCAGGCTGTTTCCCCTGGTGGCAGCGGTGCGACTTGGCCTGGGACAGGGCTGGGACATCCTGCTGTGAAAGGTGCTGACAGTTCGGGGCCGGCGGGGTCGGAAGCCGATCGGGCCGTTGCGCAGCACCATAGCCGACCGCGGGTGCAGCAAGGGCAGCCTTGCTGCACCCGGCCCTGCCGGTTCGGCGCGCTGCACCCGTGGCGCTGCACCCAGGCCGAGGCCGCGGCGCTGCACTCAGGCGCCGCCCTGGTGCCTGGTCCGCGCTGCGCAGCGGGACCACGACCAGCGCCTGGTGCAGCGCCGGGACCGACGGCGCTGCAGACTGCTGCGCAGCGCTGGCCGAACGGTGGTGCAGCGCGCTGCGGTGCAGCACGCTGCATGGACGACACCGAGGCGTGGGTCTGCGCATGCGCAGCGAGCGCTGCACGGCCCTTGTTGCGCCCCGGGGAGAAACGAGCGAGGGGCGCGGGCTAGCATCCCGACCATGAGTTTCTCCCCGGGGGATAACACGGTGTTGGAGCCGATGCTGTTCGGCGCGCCTACGTGCGAGGTGTGCGGCGGCGAGATGCCGGAGCGCAAGGGCACGGGTCGGCGCCCGAAGTACTGCTCGAAGCCGTGCTCGTCGAAGGCCGACCGGCAGCGGGAGAAAGAGCGCCGGCAGGCCCTCGCCGAGGCCGCGGCCGCCGCCGAATCCCCCCGGGGAGAAACGGGTGCGCGCACCGAGGACGTCCTGCCGCCGCCGGACTTCCCGCTCGACGAGCAGCAGGCGCAGCTACTCGAAGCCGCCGCCGAGCTCCACCGGCAGACCAGGCTCTTCCTGCTCCAGCTCGACCGGGCCGCCCGCAACACCGACCCCGACCTGCTGCGCAGTGCCGGAGCGGACATGCGCGCCGCCGCGTACGTGCTCTCCGCCCGCCACCGCGAGCTCGTCGGCCACCTGCTGGAGAGCCACCCCCTCGCCCCGTCGGCCCCGGCCGGGCAGGCGGCCACCCCCGGCGTTGCGCCCCGGGGTGAAACCGCGGACGTGGAGCGGATCGCCGCAGCCGTCGGCGCCGAGCTGCTCGCCGCGACTGCCCCGAACGAGAGCGGCACACGCCCCGCCGACTCCGGCCTGGCGGTGCCCGTCGAATCGCCCCGGGGGGAAACCGTGTCCCTCGCCGCCGGTCCGGAAGGCGCTCAAGGCACCCGCACGCCCGGCGTTGCTCCCCGGGGTGAAACGCGCGCCCGGCCCGCGGGCCCGGTGCCGAGCCCTGCCGCGCCCCGGGGAGAAACACCGGCCGCTTCTGGCATCGGCCGGGCGGCCCCCGCCCAGACCGGGGAGCGGCTGCGCTCGCTGGTCGACCAGCGCCTGGCCCAGCAGGGCTCTGGCACCCGCGCAGCGCTCGCCCCGGCTGCCGCCCCGTCGACCGCGCCTGCGGTGGAGATGGAGGAGCCGGCCGCGACGGTGAGCGTGCCGCGCGACCCGCGGCTGCGCGGCCTGCCCCGGGACATGGACGTCAGCATCCCGCTCGAGGAGCGGACCTTCGGCTACAACTGGCAGCTGGCCGGGTGGACGGTGCAGCCCGACGTCCTGGTCGTCCTCGGCGAGGGCTACCAGGTCGGCTGGGTCGAGCGCGGTCTGGACGGCGGCGACGGCTGGGTGGCCGTGTACGAGGGCTACTTCCTCGGCGATGCCGCCACCCAGCAGGCCGCCTTGCATGACACCCCCGAGCAGGCCGCCCGCATCATCCACCAGGCCCACGTCCACAACCTCTGACGGGTGCTCGACCAGGTTCTCGCGGCCCCCCGCCGCCGTCCGCTCGCCCTTGCCCGTGCGGAGGCGAGCCGGAAGTGGGACAGGCGGTACACCGTGGAGCAGATCTGCCCCGTCCGTGCCGCCCGGCCGGGGCGCGGTGCCTAGGATGGCGGCCATGCCGAGCAGCGACTCCTCCGCTCCTGTCCACGACTTCGGCCCGCGGCCGGACGTTCCGGCGTGCGACTTCTGCTCGCGGCCCGGCGCGGTGGTTTTCTTCCGCACCGTCGAGTTCACCCTCGACTTCGACGGCATGGAGTGGATCTCCGGCGACCGCTTCTACGCCTGCCCGACCTGCCGCTCCCTGGTCGACGCCGCCGACTGGCCCGGCCTGATCGCCTACGCCGAGCTCGGCCCGCGCGGCACCCGCGTGGTCGAGGGCTTCCGCGACCACCACGCACCCGGCGCGGTTGTCTTCGAACCCGGCACCAACCCCGAACAGGGGCGCTGACTTACACCTCGTCGTCTGGCACCTGGCCGACGGCCAGGGCGTGGTCGATGAGCTGGCCGACCCGGGGAAGGTCGGCGGCGAGGTCGCCCAGCACGGTGCCGGGTGCGGAGGCGGTGGCGGCGCCGATCGCGGCCAGCGCGACCCGCTCGGCTGGCCGCAGGTCCATCGTCCCGGTGCCGGGCCGCTCCTGGGTGAAGGCGGCTACGTCGAGCTCGTAGAGGAGCTCGCCTTCCAGCGGCCCGTCGCGGTCGAGCACGATCTCCCGGGACAGGATCCGCTCGACGGCCCGCGCGTACCGTTCCAGGCAACGGCGGTTGTCCTCGTCGTCTTGGCGCTCGGCCAGCGTCCGGATCCAGGCCGCGGCGCGCACGCCCGTCCCGGCGGCCTCGGCGATCGCCTCACGCTCCGGGCCGTTCAGGCCGTCGTAGTCGGGGCCGTCGTCTTCCGGCTCGCCGCCGAACAGGATCAGGTCGAGCGTGCTGGTGGTGGTGTTCACCCGTGCTCAACCGGCCGCGGCCGCCGCCGGTCACGGCCGGGCGGGGCAACCTTCCGGACAGGGGGCCGGTGCCCGGAACCCCGCTGCGCCCTGCGGGCGGTGGACAGCGCCAGCAGCACGCCCTGCCGCCCGGTGGACAGGCCGCGCGGAAGGCCGGCGGAGCCGACGGCCGGTGCATTTCTCCTGGACATCGGCGCGTTTCCCCTGGACAAGCCGCCCGCCGCACCCGCGCCCGGCCGTGCCGGAGCTCGTCCCGCGCCGGGTCGGTCCGCGGCCGGTTGTGGTGTCGGTCACGGACATACCGGGAGGACAAGGCCCTTGACCGGGGCAAATCGGGCGGGACAACCGGACTGGACAAGGGGGTTGGCTAGACGCCGGACAAGGGGGTGATGTGCAGGGTCGGCCGCATCCGGGCGAGCGCCCGGATGCCGGGCCGGCCACCGCGCCCGCCCGGCCTGCTATCTGACGGAAGGCCACCTCGATGTCCACCACCCCACCCGCCGCCCCCGTCCCCGACGACGACGGCCAGGCCGAGCAGCCCGAGTTGCCGGTGTCGTCCGGCCTGGGCAACACCCCCGCCGACCACTCCACCGCCACCTCCACCGGCCACTCCACGCCCCCTGCTGCCGAAGACGGCGTTTCCGCAGCTCAGGCACCCCGGAGAAGGGGGTCACGGCCCGGCGACAACCCTTTGGTCCCTGCTGTCGAAGACAGCGGGGACCGGTGGCGGGCCAAGTCGACCGCACCGGTGCGGCGCGGAGTCCTGATCGCCCTCGCCCTCCTCCAGCGGGCCACCGCCCGGGAGCTGTGGCACCTGGTCCTGCCCCACCAGAAGGCGGACAAGGCCACCCGCCAGGCCCTGGTCGACCTCGAAGCCGCCGGACGGATCCGCGAGGAGCTGCGCCTGCCCGACGGCCGCAAGCTTTGGTGCCTGACCCGCGCCGGCCACCGCGAAGCCAAAGGCCTCCTCCCGACGGGTACCCGGATCTCCGCGCTGCGCCCCGAGAAGGATGGCCAAGGCACCTCCTACTCCGAGCACGCCCTGGACGTCGCCGCCACCGCCGGCCTCCTCGCGAAGTCGGGGATCGGGCACCTGGAGGCGTTCACCACCGAGGTCGAACACGCCGTCCCCGGCCGCCGCACGCTGTTCACCGACCTGGTGCTGCGCGACCCCGGCGCCGACGTCCCGCTGCTCCTGGTCGAGGTCGACCGCGAGAACGAGAGCGCCGGTGCCCTCGCCGACAAGCTCACCGGCTACCGCGCCTGGTGCGAGCTGCCCGCCAAGGGCGTCCCGAAGGCGAAGCTCGCCGAATCGCTGCGCGCCCGGGGAGCGCGCACCCACGAGCTGCGGCTGTGGCGCGCCCGCTACCTGGACACCGGCCGCGAGGGCCTGCCTGCGGTCGCCCTGGTCTTGGTCCCCGGCCGCAAGCGCCCCCGGCCCGGCAGCAAGCCGCCCACCGAGGAGGACAAGCGCGAGCAGGACCGGCGCGACCACCAGCGGCTCATGGCCCGCGGCCGCCGCGTCGAAGCCGCCACCGAGGCACTCTGGTCCCCGCAGCCGTACTGGGGCGACGGTGTCACCGCCCGCGACTACCACCGCGCCCTGCCGGTCGTCGCCACCACCTTGGCGCTGCTGCGTGCCCGCGGCGCCGACGCCGCGGTGTGGCGCCGCTTCGGCCGACCCGGCTGGCACACCCTCACCCAGGCGCTCGACAACCCCGACGGCGACCAGCTCCTCGCCGCCCAGCGCGCGGCCGCCGAGCAGGCTCGCCGCGAACAGCAGATCGCCGAGCGCGAAGCCGGCCGTCCGGCCTGCACCCGCTGCGCCGCGAAGTTCACCGACGCGCGGTGGGCGGAGAGGGAGCGGACGTTCTGGGACGACGGGCTGTGCGGGTCCTGCCGTCAGGCCGACGCCGAACAGCGCGAGCTCCGCGAAGCCGCCGAGGCGGCCGAGCAGCAGCGCGCCGTCGAAGCCGCGGCCGCTGAGGCAGGGCGCGGCCGTGCCTGGTGGCGCCGAAGCTGACCGGCCTGCCGCCGCCCCGGGGCCGGTGAGTTCGGCATCGGCCCGGTGAGTTTCGCCTGCCGCAACCTTTCCATCGCAGCTCAGAGCCGGTGCGGTGCGACAGCGGCGCAGGCCTGCGACGGGCAGCCGGCTGCGACTGCGACCCGTGTTGCAGCCAGCTGCGACCACCCGGTGAGTTTCGCAGTCGCAGGCCGGTGAGTTCGCTGCGACAACCGGTGAGTTTCCGGTCGCCGAAACTCACCGGCCCAGGTCACAGCGCTGCGATCCCGGATCGCAGCACGGCCGATGCCGCGGCGGAGCAGTGGCCGGCCCGCTGGGGCCGCGCTGCTCTCGGTAGCCTGGCGCGGTGCTGACATCGAGCGAGCGGCGGAGGTGCATCGCCTACATGGAGGCCGTGCTCCTGGACGACGAGGCCGGCAGGGCGGCGCTGCGCGTCGACGGGCCCGGCGAGCGGCCGCTGGCCGAGGTGCTCGCCGACTACGGCGACGCGATCGTCCAGGCGGTCGTCGTGGCCGCCTTCGGGATCCACGACGGCCTGGGCCCCGAGCAACTCCTCGCGGCCTCCGACCGGATGCGCGCCGATCCGGGTGCCCGGTACGCGGCGCTGTTGGGCGAGAGCCTGCGCATGTGGTCCGCCACCGCCACCGGCACCGCGGTCGACGCCCTGGCCCGGGTCGTGGCGGCCTGCGTCATGTACAGCGAGCCCTCTTTCACCCCGGACGACCTCCCGGACCTCCTCGCCCAGATGCGCGCCGCCGAGGACCAGGCCCCGCCCGGAACCTGACGGCCCGCCCGATCCGCCCGCGGCCGCGGCGGAGGGCGCGGTAGCGTGCCGGGGTGACCGAGAGCCGAGAGCTGACGCAGCCGCGTACGACGTGGGAGTACTGCCTGTCCGCCGCCGACGAGCTGGCCTGTATCCGTTCCTGGCCCGACACCGGGCAGCAGCGCCAGGTCGTCGTCCTGCTCGCGGCCACTCTCGCGGGAGGAGCCGACGCCGCCGGCCTCACCGGCGCGTGGGTCGCCGACCTTCCGATGGACGGCATCGGCGGTGCCCTGGACCTGCTGCAGGTCGCCAAGCGGCTGGCGGTGCGCGCCGTCCAGCCCCCGCCCGGCCTCGGCGCCCAGGAGTGCGCCGACCTCCTCGAAGCCGACCAGGAGAGCTACGCCGAGATCCAGGCCCTCGCCGAAGACGTCCTGCGCCGGCACCTGGACGCGACCCGGCCGGGCCCGGTGGTGCCCACCGTCCGGGAGTGCGCGCAAGAAGTGATCGCCGCCCGCACCCGGCGCCGGGTGGCCCTGGCCCTGGGCATCGACGACGAGGACTGACTCCGGGTTAGGGGCGGGCCGCGCGGTAGCCGACGAGGGTGTCGAGGGCGGTGTTTGCGGCCGCGCGCCGCTCGGCGGTGGTCATCAGCTCGCACTCGCGGTACATGCCGTCGGTGCTCGCGCCCAGGCCGGCGCGGGCCAGGCGGCGGAACTCCGCACTGGCAGCGCCGGGCGCGCCCGGGTCGGTCAGCTCCGGCGGCATGTCGCCCACCAGCTCGATGATCGCCCCGCACGCCAGCTCCACCAGCCGGGCCGTGGTCACCGGGTCCTCGACCAGCAGCGTCAGCGCGACGTCCTGGCAGGAGAGGCAGGCCGCGAAGGCCGCCCCGGTGACCTCCTCGAACAGCCGGCTGTCGGCCTGCCAGCCGCCCGGCTGCGGGATCGCCTCCAGGCCCCAGCCGGGGTGCTTGTGCTCCGCCCCGGGCTGCTGCCGACGCTCCCTACCCGGCTTCTGACGCCCCACGACGATCCTCCCCTTGCCCGCCCGGACCCGGCCAGTCCACCAGCACCGTAGCGGCCCGGTACGGCCCTCGGGACGGCTACGGTCCAACCCACCCGATCGGGCGCTCCTGCCCGCGGCGCGTCGGCACCTTGATGGCCGCACCGGATGGCACGGGGCACCTTGATGCCCGCCCCAAGCCCTGGGATGGACACCTTGATGGTCTTCCAAGGTATCGACGGGAACCTTGGAGGCCGGATCACGGAGAAATAACGCCACAGGTCAAAGCATTGGTGAGCGGTGCCGGACACCTTGATGGCCGCACCGAAGCCCCGGGGCGGCCATCAAGGTGCGCACGGTGCGCGATCAGCCGGCGCCGGGCAGGGTGAGCTCGTCGAAGCCGACCGGCTCGGCCTGGCGGTCCGCCAGCGGGTACCAGACCTGCCCGCTCGGCCCGTACTGCTGGAGGTCCTCCAGGCTGGCGGCGGCGGCCGGAACAGCAGCGAGCATCTTGGCGACGTGCCGGTCCTGGGCGTGCAGCTGGAGTTCGTCGACCCGGTTGTCGAAGCCGACCCGGCCGGTGCCGGTGAGGACGAACAGCAGCCGCGGGAAGCGCACGTACCGGCGCTCCCACAGCGGCACCCGGCCGTCCTGCTCGGCCGCGATGGTGCCCGCGCGAATCCCGGCCGGGAGCGTCTTCGTCGACCAGTAGCGGGCGTAAGTGTTCAGCTTCGACGCCAGCCGCTCGGCGCCCATCGTGCCGCGGTCGACCTCCACGAACGCCCGCAGCCGCACCACCCCGCCGTCCGGTTCGCCGACGCCGTAGAACAGCAGCCCGTCCGGGCGCACCGAGCCGTCCCGGCCCTCGGCGAAGCGGTGGGTGACCTCCGGGATGAAGTCGAACGGCCCGTACCCGTCCCCGCGCGCCCGGGCATCGGCCAAGAACGCCAGGTGCGTGCTCACCACCGCCAGCTGGTGCCACAGCGTGTACTTGAACGCCGTCGCATCCCCCGGCATCCGCGGCGCCGGCACCTCGGCCAGCTCGGGGAACGCCGCGGCGATCCGGGCGCCGTGCTCGGTCAGGAACCAGCCCTTCGCCCGGCCGGACTGCGGCAGCACCAGCTCCGCCACCAGCCCCTCCTCCCGCAGCCGCCGCAGCCGGCCGCGCATTTTCTCGATGCTCCGGTCCGGGGCGAGCAGCTGCCGCAGCTGCTCGGCGGTGGCGATCCGGAACTGAAACAGGGAGGCGAGCACCGCCCAGGAGATCTCGACCTCCCGCGCCTCGCTGTCCGGCTCCGCCCCGGTCCGCGCCCTGCGCCTGGTCGCCCTGGTCGTGCTCGTCGTGCCGGTCATCACGGTGCCCTTCGACGGGCGCGGGCTCGGGTGCTCCGCGCGGTCGCCGAAGGGAACCCCGCACACCTTGGCGGATCCCTTGGCGATCCACCCCCTCGCGGCAACGATCACGTAACGGCCCCAACCAAGGTGGGGCGTCAAGGTGTTCACCAACCTTGGTGGACTCCTTGATGGCCGGCCTCCAACCTTGGAGAAGGGCCCGGCCACCTCGACGGATGCCTTGGCGCCGAGGCCGGGCGCCTTGATGCTGCCTCAACGGTCAGGGTCGGCCCCGCTGGGCGGGCCGCCGGGCAGGACTACAGCTCCCAGGCCCCGGACCGGGCCTGCGCGGGGTAGCCGATGGAGTCCCACACCGCGGCGTTGACGCCGTGCTGCTCCAGGTCGGCCAGGCGGGCCGCGCCGGCCTTCACGCCCAGCAGCGTCAGCATGTGGGAGACCATCGGGTGGGCGTCGGCGATGGCCTGCAGGTCGCGCAGACGGCGACGGGCGGCCTGCTCGCCGGTGTCGGCCAGGACGAACAACAGCCGCGGGAAGACGGGGTAGCGCTGCTGCCAGGCCGGCAGCACGCTCTGCGAGTGCGAGGTGCGCCGCAGGTGGGGCGGGATCGGGTGGTGCTCGTGGAAGCGGGCGTAGGCAATCAGCTTGGCGGCGAGCTTCTCGCTGGACATGGTGCCGCGGTCGACCTCGACGAACGCCCGGTACAGCTTCCGGTTCGGCCCCTTCTTCGAGTAGTGCAGCAGGCCGTCGGGGATCACCGCCCCGCCCGGGCCCTCGCCGAAGCGGTGGTAGACCTCGGGCAGGAAGTCCAGCGGCGCGCACTCGTCCCCCTGCGCGCGGGCACCGGCCACGAAGGCGACGTGGGTGCGCACCACGGCCAGGACGTGGCCCAGGCGCAGCCGCGCCGCGCTCTTGTCCTCGGGCAGCGGAGGGGAGGCCACGCCCTCCAGCTCGGGGAAGGTCGCGGCGATCCGCACGGCGTGCTCGGTCAGGAACCATGCCCGCAGCTTCCCGGCCTGCGGGAGGACGACGCTGTCGACCAGGCCCTCCTCGTGCAGCCGGCGAAGGCGCCGCCGCATCTGCTCCGGTCCGGCGTCCGGGGTGTGCAGGACGCGCAGCTGCTCGGCGGTGGCCATCCGGAACTGGTACAGCGCGGCGACCACGGCGTGGTCGATCTCGGGCGGCATCGCCATCGAGGGCTCCTTCAACGTCGGTGCCCGCCGCCCTGGTGGCAGCGGGCACCGCATGGAAGCCCGCGGTTCTCACCGGATTTCTCACCAGGGAAGGCCCCGGCGGCAACGATCCGACAACGGGTGTTCTCACCGGTCCGGCAACCGGTGGTGAGAACCGGTGCGCCAACCAGCGGCCGCCCCTCCCGCCCGCCGCGCCCGAAAACCGGGCGAATCCGCAGGTCAGAGCGGCTGGTTAGAAGGCGTCAAGGCGGAACTCACCGGCCCGACAACCCTTCCTTCCTTCTTCTTTGTCTTTGTAGTTGTAGTGGCAGTTGTCGTTGGTCGGTAGGGTTCGACGCCTGCGGCGGGCCCTTTTTCTTCTGCGTCCGGCTGGTGCCGGCCGCGCGTGGTGGGGGCGCGGGGCGCGGGCGGCCCTGGAGGGCCGCTGAAGGGGCGAAGACGGCTCCGCCCGCCGCGTTCCTCGAACACGACGGGCAGAGCGGTCACAGACGCCTTAGAGCGCTCCAGCGGGCACGGCGGGCCGGGCGGGTCAGCGCCAGTCGAGGCCGAGCGCGGCGAGCTGGTCGAGCTGAGCGCCGGTCAGCTTGGCCCGGCGGGTCTTGGTGTTGGAGATCCACACCCCCAACTTCACCTCGACGCTGCCGCCCTCGCCGTCGGGGATCTCCTCGACGTGGCCGCGCGCTACGGTCACCGACCCGGTCCGCTCCCGGTACTGGGCGAGCGCCGCCAGGCCCCGGTCGAATGCGCTCACCTTCCCGCCGGCCTTCTTCACCGCGGCCTTCTCCTGTCCGGCCGGGGCCGGAAGCGGCTCGACGCCGAGCGCGGCCAGGCGCTCGCGCTGACCGTCCATCAGCCCGCGCCACACCACGTGCTGGCGCTGCTGCTCCAGCCACCGGCCCACGTCCAGGCCGTGGATCGTCACCCCGGGCAGCAGGTCCGCCAGGCCCGCCCCGCCATCGACGCACTCGGCCACCGCCGCGTAGTGCCGCTGCCACTCCATCGGCCACGCCGGGTTCCAGTCCGGGTCGATCTCCGCCAGCGCCTCCGCCCGCTCCGGCCGCTCGGCCAGCGCGCCGGGACGGCGCTGGTTGGACAGCCACTGGCCCACCGGCTTGTCCAGCGCGGTGGCCGTCCTCGGCGCGGCCAGCGTCCGGTGCTGCCGGTAGTACTCCCGCGCGGCGGCCAGGTTCTCCTCCCACGCCGCGTCCAGCGGATCCCACACCATCCCGATCGACTCCAGCCGCTCGATGCGCTTGCCCGTCATCTGCCCGGCCGCGTACGCCTTGCGCTGTTCGCTCACCCACGATCCCAGCGGGTACCGCTGATGCGGGTCCAGCCCCGTCCGCGTCTCCTCGCGGTGGTCGAACGGCACCCGCAGGTGCCCCTCCCGGAGGTAGAACCGCTCCGCCGCGCCCCACCCCCGCGCCCAGTCCTGCCGCTCGGTGTCGATCACGTTGAAGCTGACCCACTGCGCGACCATCACCGGGTCACGCGGAGCCGAGAACCGCAAAATCATGCGGCTTTCCTTCTCGCCGTCCTGCGGCGCGGAGCCGATCTCCACCGACGGCTCCACGTCCCTCTTCTGCTCTACCTGCGGAATCGCCAGCAATTCCACGGCCTCTTCGTCGTGGGCCCGAAGCGCCTGCAACACATTCACCAAAGGCCGGTAACTCGCGGAAGTGAACATGTCCTCCGGGGCCTCCCCTGCTTTCAAAAAGACCGGCACGATCAACGACGCCAACTTCCCTTGATTCGGCTTCTGCCGCAGCGCCCGCCCGATCGCCTGCACGATGTCGTGCGGCGCCCCCTTCGGGTCCAGCAGCGCCACCGAGTCCACCGCCCGGATGTCCACCCCCTCACCCAGCACCCGGCAGTTGCACAGCACCGACCACAACGCGCTGCGCCCGAACTCTCCCACCGTCCGCTCGCGCCGCTCACCGGCGTGCTCGCCCTTCAACCAGCCCGCCCAGATCCGCTCCGGGTAGCGCTCGGGGTCCGCCTCGTGCAGCTGGGCCGCCATCGCCGGCAGGCCCTCGGCGAAGGCGTTCGCCTCGATCGTGCGGTGGTGGAAGGTGATCATCGACCGCAGCCCGTGGTCCGCCATCGTCCGCAGCATCGCGGCCTGCAGCGCCCCCAGCCGCTGCCCGCGGACCTCCTCCGAGCGCTTCTCCGGGCTCATCAGCCGTTCCGGGGTGACCACCGGGTCCGTCAGCTCCACCACGATGATCTGGTAGCGCGCCAGCAGACCCCGCTTGACCGCCTCGCTCAGCGGGAGCCGCCACGAGACGGTGCCGAAGATCTCTGGATCGTCCATGGACGCCGCCAGCTCCTCCGGCATCCGCTCGTACCGCTGCCCGGACAGGTCCCACGCCGGGGCCGGCCGCTCCTGCCACACCCGCGGAGTCGCCGTCGCGTACAACCTCCTGGCCGCCGGGATGCACTCCTGGTCGTGGATCCGCGCCCACTTCTTGCCCAGGCTGCCGCTGGTGCGGTGCGCCTCGTCCACCACCGCCAGGTCCAGCGGCTCCAACTGCTGCCCGTAGGCCCCTTGGAAGGCGTCCACCAGCACCCCGAGCGAGCTGTAGGTGGCGAACATCGTCACCGGCCCGCTGCCGTGCCACATCGCCAACCGGATCGGGTTCGTCGTGCACCGCACGTCCATCGACCACAGCTCGGGGTCGTCCTCCATCGAGCACACCGCCACGGCCGGCCCCGTGTGCCCGACCTCCCGCCACGACCGGATCGTCTGGGCCAGCAGCGCCAGCGTCGGCACCAGCACCAGCGTCCGCCCGCGCGGCACCATCCGCAGCGCCGCCGCCGCGCAGATGTACGTCTTCCCGGTTCCGCACGCCGCGTGGATCTGCGTCCGCAAACCGTTCCAGGGAATCGACCCGCCCGGCGGGATGTCCAGCGCACGAATGATCGCGTCAACCGCCTCGATCTGATGGTCGCGCAACTCGATGGGCATTGGCCATCCTTCCCGTGAATACGAGTGGGGAATTCTTGATCGCGCGAAGCCCGGGGAGGAGCCGAACACCGGGGGTGCTCCTACAGCCATGACTCTACACAGTGCATCATCCTGATGCACACTACTTGGCGGAAGTTTCAAGCCAAAGTTGATGCACGCCGAATCCGGAGTTGGAACGCTCCGCATGGTGGTACACTCCTTCCGTGGCTGCGATTTCTGGAGCGGAAGTGACGGAGGGTCAGGGTGGGCGGAGCGAAGCGGAGTCCACTGGACGCACCGGGGGTGCCGGCCGTGACGGGGCGTGAGCCGACGGGTCGTCCGAACCCGGG
Source organism: Kitasatospora sp. NPDC004272 (assembly GCF_053603035.1). NCBI lineage: Bacteria > Bacillati > Actinomycetota > Actinomycetes > Kitasatosporales > Streptomycetaceae > Kitasatospora > Kitasatospora sp. NPDC004272. Next base: position 13,157 of record NZ_JBSGET010000185.1, read on the forward strand.
CATGGAGCGAGAATCCTGGGCCTACACAGTGCCGCACATGATGCACCCTCCCCGTAGCCAGCCGATCGGATTCCCGCTTGCGGGAATCCAGGAAAACCCGCGAAGCGGGTTTTCCGACCGCTTTTAGAATTCCGCTTGCGGAAT
>NZ_JBSGET010000186.1:0-13232 GCF_053603035.1 Kitasatospora sp. NPDC004272
GCCCGACGCACCCGGTTTTCCCAGCACCCCGGCGCCGCCCGGCCGCATGCCCCGGCGGCTGCTCGCCGGCGCCGTGCTCACCTTCACCCTGGCGCTGTGGCTGTGGAGCGGCACGACCCTGCGGATCGCCAACGACCTGTCGGCCGGCTCCACCGACGGCAACCTGCTCGGCGCACGGTTCGCCACGGCGGCGGAGACGGCCTCCCGCCAACTCCCGCCGGTACTGGGCGCGGCGCTGGTCGCCGCGCTCGCCGTGGCGCTGTTCCCCGGCCAGGTCGGCCGGCGGATCCTGCTGCTCGCCCACGCCGGCGCGCTGGTGGTCGGCACCGGCGGCTGGGGGCCGCCGATGACCGTGCTGCGCACCCCGCCCTGGCTGGCCGACCGGGTCCAGGTGTTCGGCAGCGGCGCCGGCCACTGGTCGGGCTGGGTGATCGTCGCCGCGATCCCGCTGACCGTCTCGCTCAGCCGGCGGGTCGTCGTCCCGCAGCTCGCCGCCGCCCACCGCACCTCCCACGGCGGCCACCAGGCCCCCACTGTCGGGACCCCCGCCCGCTGGCGCCACGGCCGCCGCGAGCAGGCCGCGTTCGCGCTCGCCGCGACGCTCGCCCTGACCGCACTGCTGTGGGCCGCCGTCGAAGTCCGCCTCGCCGTCCACCTCCCGCCGCCCGGCCCCCGCCCGGACGGCGCCGCCTACCAGGCCGACTTCCTGCCGCTGCTCACCGCCTGCTCCGCCCTGGCCGCCCTGGCCGGCGCCGCCGCCGCCCGCCGCGCCTTCAGCTGGCTCGCCGCCGGCACCCTGCTCCTCGGCGCCTGGCCGCCCCCGCTGGGCCCGCTGGAAGCCGCCCGGATTCCCGTCCTCGCCCCCTGGTTCCGCGCCCTCGCCGACACCTGGGGCCAGCAGGCCTTCTGGGCCGCGCTGCTGCTGGCGCTCCCGTTCGCGTGCTACGCGGGACGCTTCGCACTGCGGCGGACCTGCGGATGAGCGCGGGGCTGCGGATGAGCGCGCCGGGAGCCGCGCCGGGGCTGCGGATGAGCGCGCCGGGAGCCGTGGTAGGACTGCGGGGGAGCGCGCCCGCAGCCGGGCCGGGACTGCGGGGGAGCGTGCCCGCAGCCGGGCCCGGCCGGGCCGACGCCCCGTCCGACCCCACCGGGAGGCGTCCGTGACGGCCGGTCACCGGGAGCTGCTCGACCGGGGACGCGCGCACCTCACGGCGTACGAGGCCGACGGAGAACCCGGCCGACTCGACGCCGCACTGGAGGCGCTGACGGCCGGCTACGCGCGGCTGGCCCAGGACGGCGGGTCCGACCCCGCGGCCGACCCCGCCGAATTCGCCGAGGCACGGGCCCTGCTCGGGTTGGCCCACGCGATGCGGCACTGGCAGCTGCGCGAGCAGCCCGACCACCCGGAGGACCCCGCCCTGCAGGCCGCCGCGCTCGGCGAACGGGCCGAGGCCACCGACCTGTTGGGCCTGGCCGTCAACTGGCTCGACCCCGCTGCGGCGGACCGCACGACCACCGCGGACCGTACGACCGCTGCGGTGGACGGTACGACTGCCGTCGCGGACGGTACGGCCACCGCGGATCGCACGGCCGCCGCCGCCCACCTGGGGCTGCTCCTGCACGCCCGGCACGAGGACACCAAGGCCGACCGCCCCGACCCCGCGGCCCGGCCGGACGACCTGGACCGGTCGATCAGCGCGCTGCGCACCGCGCTCGGCCACCGCCCCGCTCACCGGGCCGAGCCCGACCACCTCGACCCGGACACCCACGTCCTGCTGGCCGGCACCCTCGGCTGCGCCCTCGCCGACCACTGCGACCACACCCCCGGAACAGCCGCACTGCGCGCCGCCACCGCCCAGCTCGAATACGCCCTGGACCTCCAGAGCGACCTCCGGACGCAGCTCGCACTCGAAGTGCGCGAACGCCTCGCCGTCCTGCTGCTCGACCACCCCGACACCCCGGATCAGCTCGACTGCGCCGTCGAGCAGCTCGAACACGTCGCCGCCGACAGCGACCCGGACGACCCGCTGCGGCTGCGCGCCGCCCTCCGGCTGGCCGACCTCTACGGCGAACGCGCCACCGCCGACCGGGCCCGGCCCGAGGACCAGGACCGCCGGATCGACCGGCTGCGCGACCTGCGCCGACTGCTGCCCGCCGACGACCCGTACGGCGCCACCGCCCGCTGGCTGCTCGCCAACCAACTGACCCCGCGCGGGCTGCAGGACGCCCGGATCGGCCCGCCGGCCCTCGAAGCCGAGGACGCCCTGCGGGAGAACCTCGCCGCACTGACCGCCGACGACCCGCTGCGCCCGCCCTGCCACGCCGTGCTCGGCTCGCTGCTCACCGCCCTCAACCAGCGCGACCCGCTCTCCCACCCGATCGCGGACGGCGTCCACCACCTGGAGACCGCGGTGCGGACCATGGCCGAGCTGGACCACGGCATCCGCCGCGCCGACATCGCCAACCAGCTCGCCCACGCCCGACTGGTGGCCGGACAGTACGGCACCGACCAGGGCGAGGTCGACGGCACCATCGAGCTGCTGCGGGGCATCCAGCACGACCCCAGCGAGACCGCCGGCTTCAGCCAGCACGTGCACGCCTCGCTCGGCTCCGCGTTCGGCCACCGCTTCACCCTGAGCAACTCGCCGCAGGACCTGGACGCGGCGATCCGCCACCAGACCGAGGCGTTCCGCGCGGCCGGCCCCGACGACCTCAACCGCGTCGTCTACCTGCAGAACCTCGCCACCAGCCTGCACCAGCGCTACCAGGCCGGCGGCGACAAACAGGACCTGGACGCGGCGCTGCGCTACTACGACGAGGTGCTCGCGCACGCCGCCGCGCAACCCGCCGAGGGCCTCGCCGACCTGCTGCGGGCCGACCTCCCCGCGCTGCGCCGCTACCGGCTGATGCTCGCCTTCCAGCTCGCGCTGACCGTCCGGGACACCGCGACGATGGGCCGGGTGGTCGATGAACTCGAATCCCTCACCGGAGAGTTGGCCGCCGACGACCCGCTGCGCGACCTCGCCCTCGGCGACTTCGGCGCGGCCATGCTGATCCACGCCATGACCACCGGCCGCGGCGAGCCCGCCATCCGGGCGATCGGCATCATGGTGCAGGCCGCCGACCGCACCCCCGCCGGCAACCTCTACAAGCCGCTGCTCACCATGCGCGCCGCCGGCGCGCTCACCATGCTCGCCGTGGAACCGGGCTACTCCGAACACCGGGCCCGGGCCGCCCTCGACTACCTCGACCGCTTCCTGGCCGACACCGACCCCGACAGCCTGGAGGGCATCCGCGGCGCCCTGATGCGGTCCGCCCTGCTGCGGGTCCGCTACCAGCACGGCCACCGACCCGCCGACGGCGCCGAGGCGATCGCCTCCGCGACCGCCGTCCGCGACCGCATCCGCCACGGCGCCCCCACCGAGGTCCTCGCCACCGTCAGCGGCCTGCTCGCCGACCTCCACCGCGAACGCCTCGCCCCCGGCGACCGGGCCGCCGGCCGCGACCTCGGCCTCGCCGGCCTCCGCGAGACGGCTGCCGCCGCACTCCTCCAGGCCACCGCCGACCACGCCCTCACGGTCGCCCGCAACACCGCCGCGCGGGCCCTGCGGATCGCGCGCTGGTGCCTGGACGACCACCAACTCGGTCAGGAGCCGGGCGAGCCGGGCGAGCACCGACAGACCTCGCGGGGCGGTGAGCCGGGCGAGCAGCGGGGGTCGTCGCCGCGGTCGGGTGAGCTGGTGGAGGGGCGGGGGTCGTCGCCGCGGCCGGGCGAGCTGGTGGAGGGGCGGGGGTCGTCGCCGCGGCCGGGCGAGCCGGGGCAGCAGCGGCAGACCCCGCCGGTCAGTGAGCCGGCGCAGCCGCAGAGCGCGCTGCGCGGTGCCGTGGAGGCTCTGGAGCTCGGGCGCGGGCTGGTGCTGCACGCCTCCACCGCCACCACCGACGTCCCCGACCAACTGCGGGCGGCCGGACACCACGACCTCGCCGCCGCCTGGCAGGCCGGCCCGCCCCCGTCGGACGGCGGTGCGGCCGCGGGGACGATCGGGCTGGAACCCGGCAGCCTGCTGGCCGAGCTGCCCGACGGCGCGCTCGTTCCGATGCCGGACGACCTCCGCCGCCGCGCGCTGACCGCGCTGGCCGCCGCCCCCGGCGGACCGGGGCCCGCCACGCCGCCGTCCGTCGAGGAGGTCGGCGCCGCGCTCCGGGCCGCGGGCGCGCACGCCCTCGCCTACCTGCTGCCGCCCGGTGGCGGGCGCAACGGCGAGGCCGTCCTGGTCACCGCCGACGGGTGGGTCGAGCTCCAGCCGCTCACGCTGGTCCGGGCCGGGTCGCTGACCGCCGTCACCGCGTACCGCGACGCCCACCGCGCCCGGCAGGCCACCCTGACCCTGCCCGGCCGCCACCCCGAACGCCGGGCCGCCCGCCACCGCTGGCGGGCCGCCCTCGCCGAACTCTGCGACTGGGCCGGCACCGCCGTCCTGCGGCCGCTGCTGCGCCACCCGGCGCTGCGCACCGACGGGACGCCGCCCAGGCTGGTGCTGGTGCCGTTCGGCGAGTTCGGGCGCGTCCCGTGGCACGCCGGGCTGCTGCACAGCGGACTGCGTGACGGCAGCCGCCCGGTGCGGGCCGCGGAACGGGTGGTGCTCTCCTACGCCGCGTCGGCCCGGCAGTTCTGCCAGACCGCCGCGCGCGAGCGGCTCCCGCTCGACCGGCACCCGGTGATCGTCGGCGACCCGGCCCGCAACCTGCCGGGCGCCGAGATCGAGGCCGAGTACCTGCACGCCGACCACTACCCGGACGGCACCCTGCTCGGATACGTCACGGGCGCGCGGGGCCCGGGCACCCCCGCCGAAGTGCTCGCCGCGCTGCCCGCCCCCGGCCGGGCCGGCGCCTCGGTGCTCCACCTCGCCTGCCACGCCCGCCCGCTCGGCCGCTCCCCGCTCGAAGCCCACCTGGAACTCGCCCCCGCCCCCGACGGGCCCCCCGACAGCGGACGGCTCCCGGTCGCCGACATCCTCCGCCAGGCCCAGGGCCGCCCGCCCGCCGCGCCCGGCGGCCTGGTCGTCCTCGACGCCTGCGTCAGCGACCACAGCGACGACGACCTCGACGAGGCGCTCACCCTCTCCACCGCGTTCCTGGCCGCCGGCGCCACCGGCGTGATCGGCTCCCGCTGGGAGGTCCAGGACGACCAGGTCGGCCTGCTGATGTACGTCCTGCACGGCCGCCTCCGCCTCGGCGATCCCCCCGCCGAAGCCCTCCGCGCCACCCAGCTCTGGGCCCTCGACCCCGACCGCCGCCTCCCGGCCGGCACCCCCGACGAACTCGCCGACGCCGCAACCGGCCTGGACGCCCTGGAAGCCTGGGCCGCCTTCGGCTACCAGGGCCGTTGACGGCGGTTCGCCGCGCCGCCGCTCCGCACGCTCCCGCTCCGCAGCCCGCTGCTCCGTACGCTCCCGCTCCGCACCCCCCTGCTCCGCGCCCTCTCGGAAGGACGTCAGATGGACGCCGCCGCTCTCGCCGCCGTCATCGCCGCCGTGGTCGGCGTGCTCGGCACCCTCGCCTCCGCCCTGCTCACCCAGCGCCGCAGCGACGCCGCCCGCCGCGAGGAGCGCGAGCTCGCCGAGCGCAGTCGGCGGGCCGACCGCGAGGAGGCGCGAAACACCGCGGCGCGGACCGAGCTGCGGGCCTGCTACGTCGCGCTCAACACCGCCGCCCGCCAGTACCTCACCGCGCTCAACGACCACGCGCACGCGCTGCGCCGGGAGCAGCCGAGCAGCACCGCCGAGACCGCCGCCGTGGAGGCCGCCCGCACCGAGTACCGGCAGCGGTACGCCGAGGCGCAGATGACCGTCCCCGACGCGGTGCTCGCCGAAATCTCCCGCGCCAACCGCCGGCTCGGCGCGCTGTACGGCGCGCTGGCCCGGAACGCCCACGGCACCGCCCGCCCCGGCGACGACCTCGCGTCCTGCTTCGCAGCCGTCGACGCCGCCTGGGACGGACTCGCCGTGCTGCGCCACGCCATGCGCGCCGACCTCGGCATCACCGAGGCGGCGGACGGGGCCGACCCGGCCGAGGACTGATGTCCGCCGCCCCCGTCCGCGCCCGCGCCCCCGTCCGCGCGGTGCGGGGGCGGTGAGAGCGGTGGGGGCGGTGGGGCCGGCGTGGTCGGCGGGGGCCGTGGAACGGCCGTCGACCGGTACGGACACCACCGGCACGGGCTCGGACATCGGCACCTCCGGGGCCGGTCGCGGTCAAGGGCGCGGGTCACGCTACTGGTGCGCGGCACCCGAACGGGGGAGGCGGGCGGCGCCGGATGCGCGCGCCGCAGGAAAGCGACGACCGGTCGATGGCGGGGTCGACCGATCGGCTGATGGGGCGTCAACCGATCGGCACGCCAGCGGTAGCCGATCGTTCGGTGAGCGGGTCGCGGGGCCGGGGCACACTTCCGACAGCAGGATGCAGAAGGTGCGTACGGTGCGGATCGGGCACCGGTGACGAAAGGGGACCGCCATGCGCGAGGCGCGCGGGGCAGACGAGGTGCGCGCGGGGAGCGAACCGTCCGGGTCGGGCGGTCTGCAAGCGCTGCTGGACCGACGGGTCGCGGACGGGACGGTGCCGGGGGCGGTCGCCCTGGTCGCCCGTCCGGGGCAGGTCGAGACGGCTGCCGCGGGCGAGCTGGGCCGGGGTTCGCCGGTGCGGATCGCCTCGGTGGGGAAGCCCGTCACGGCCGCGGCCGTGCTCCAACTGGTCGACGACGGGGTGCTCGACCTGGACGCCCCGGTCGAGCGCTGGCTGCCGGAGCTGGCCGACCGGCGGGTGGTGCGGACGCCGCGCGCCCCGGTGACGGACACCGTCCCGGCCGACCGGCCCGTCACGGTGCGGGACGTCCTGGAGTCGCGGGCCGGCTACGGCTTCCCGGCGGACTTCAGCCTGCCCGCGCTGGCCCCGCTGTTCACGGAGCTGGGGCAGGGGCCGCCGCAGCCGCAGCGGTTCGCCCCGCCCGACGAGTGGGCGGCCGCCCTGGCGGAGGTCCCGATGCTCCACCAGCCCGGTGCGGCCTGGCTGTACAACACCTGCTCCGACATCCAGGGCGTCCTGGTCGCCCGGGCGACCGGCCAGCCGCTCGCCCAGGTGCTGGAGGAGCGGCTGTTCGACCCGCTGGGCATGCCCGACACGGCCTTCCACGCGCCACCGGACCGCCTCAGCCCGCTCTACCGCCCGAACCCGGACGGCACGCTGACGGTGGCCGACCCACCGGACGGCCAGTGGAGCACCCCGCCCCCGTTCCCGTCCGGGGCCGGCGGCCTGGTGTCCACGCTCGACGACGTGTTCACCTTCCTGCGGATGCTGCGCTCCGGCGGCCGCGCCGAGGACGGGCGGCGGGTGCTCTCGCTGGGCGCGGTGCGGTTGATGACCACCGATCACCTGACGGAGCGCCAGCGGGCGGACAGCGAACTCTTCCTGGAGGGGCAGGGCTGGGGCTACGGCGGCTCGGTGGACGTGACCCGGCGGGATCCGTGGAACGTGCCGGGCCGCTACGGCTGGGTCGGCGGCACCGGCACCGCCGCCCACGTGGTGCGCTCGACCGGGCTGGTGACGGTGCTGCTCACCCAGCGGGAGCTGACGGGCCCCACCCCGCCCCCGCTGATGCGGGAGTTCTGGCGCTACGCGGCGGACGGCTGAGTGTCCGCCGGGGCGGCGGGAGCGCCAGGGGCGGTCGGGTCGATGGCCGCGCCGATGGCCGTCCCGGGGGCGGCCAGGCGGTAGCTCGACCCGTCCCGGGTCCGGGTCAGCAGCGGGGCCTCGACCAGGTAGCGACGGAGCATGGAGGTGTCGGAGTGGACGGTGAGCAGCGCCTCGTTGACCTCCCGCTCGGTGTACGAGCGCTCGGGGTCGAAGAGGGTGTGCGCGAGGTACTGGAGCAGGGCGGTGCGGCGGGCCGGCCGGCGCGGGACCGAGGTCAGACGGCCGTCGGTGAAGAACGCGGAGAGGTCGGCCGGTGGTTCGTGAGCAGACATGACAGGCAGCCTGTCAGGGCGTTCGGTGCGGGACAACCTGTTTACCGGGCGGGGTGTCGGCCCGACGGGTCGGGCCGACACCCCGCAGGAGGGGAGGAAGGCATGCGGACGGGACGATCGGGGCCCGGTCGTTCGTGGCTCGGTCGTTCGAGGCCGGGTCGTTCGTGGCGGCGCCTGGTGATGGTGCGGGGCCGGGCGGTGGTGCGGGCGCTGTCGGTGCTCCGCCCCGGTCGGGGCCCGCGCCCGCGGTCAGACCAGGCCGAACCAGCCGAGTACGGTCCGCACCAGCAGGACGGTGGACATCAGGGCCACTCCGACGACCACCGCGGTCGCGGCGATCCGGTAGCGCGGGCCGTTCGCGGCGGCGCCGAGCAGGGAACGCCGGTTGGTCAGCACCAGCAGGTACACCAGCACGACCGGACTGATCAGTCCCTGGAGCACCTGGGTGCCGATCAGCAGCCGGATGACGTCGACCGGGGTCAGCGCCACGACCGCGCCCAGGGCGATCTGCGCGGTGAACACGCCGAGGAACAGCGGGGCGTCCCGGAACCGCCGGGAGACCGAGCGCTCCACCCCGGCGGCCTCACCGATCGCGTAGCTGGCCGACAGCGGCACCACGGCCCCGGCGAGGGCCGAGGCACCGAGCAGCCCGAAGGCGAACAGCAGCTCCGCCCCGGGCCCGGCCACCGGCTCCAGCGCCCGGGCGGCCTCGGCGGCGGACCGCAGCGGCCCGGTGCCGCCGATCGCCGAGGCGGTGGCGACGATGATGGTCAGGCTGATCACGCAGGCGAACACCGCGCCGAGCACGGCGTCCGCCCGGATCAGCTTGTAGTCCTCCGGCTTCGCGCCCCGGTCCACGACGCCGGCCGCCGCGTAGAACTGCATGTACGGGCTGACGGTCGTGCCGATCAGCGCGACGGCCAGCAGGACGAAGTCACCGGACGGCTCCAGGTGCGGCACCGCGAGGTTCCGGCCGACCTCGCCCCAGTGCGGGTGCCCGAGCACCATGGCGACCGGGTAGGAGAAGAACGCCAGCGACATCACCAGGAAGATCCGCTCCGCCCACCGGTAGGAGCCGAACAGCACCAGCGCCCACAGCAGCGCGGCGGCGGGCGGCACCACGGCCCACTTCGGGACGCCCAGCAGTTCGAACGCCGCGCCGATCCCGGCGAACTCGCTGACCACCAGACCGGTGTTCGCCAGCAGCAGGCAGCCGACGGCCAGCGCGGTCAGCCGGAGGCTGAACTGCTCGCGGATCAGCGCCCCGAGTCCCTTGCCGGTGTGCGCGCCGAGCCGGACGGCCATCTCCTGGACCATCACCAGGGCGATGGTCACCAGCACCATGAAGAACAGCGTGCCGTAGGCGTACTGGGAGCCGGCCGAGGCGTAGGTGGCGATCCCGGCCGCGTCGTTCCCGGCGTTGGCGGCGACCAGACCGGGGCCGGCGACCATCGCCACCGCGGCGATCCGGCGCAGCCCGCGGCGCCGGGGCGGAACCGGGGGCCCGGCCGCCGCCCCGGACGCACCGGGACCGGCCTGGACCGGGAGGGAGGCGACGGGCAGCGCGGGAGCGGCTGCGGGGACGGCGGGGGAAGCGGACGCGGAGGGAGCCGCGGAGTCGGCCGGGCCGAAGTTCGTGCGGGCGTTCACTGGAGGAACCTCCGGAAGTGCAGGCGCCCGCGCTCGGGCAGCAGGGCGTCGAGGATGTCGTCGGCGAGGATCCGGCCCAGCGGTCGGCCGCCCTCGTCGACCACCAGGAGGGAGGACTTGCGGGCGGCCACCAGACGGTCGGCGGCCTCGGCCAGCCTGGTGTCGGGGGAGAGCGCGACGGGCGGCCCGAACTGGGCGAGCCAGGTCACCAGATCGGCGACGGGAGCGCTGTCCTCGGCCACCGCCAGGTCGAACAGCGGAACGTCGGCGACGAGCCGGCCGGCGGCGTCCAGCACCACGACGGCGTCGATCTCGGTGCGGTGCTCGGCCTGCCCGGCCAGCTCGGCGCGGACCTCGGCCACGGTCTGCCCCAGCCCGGCCGTGACCAGACGGGTCGTCATGGCGCCGCCTGCGGTGCCCTCCCGGTGCGCGAGCAGGCCGCGCAGCTCGGCGGCCCCCTCGCTGGGCATCCGGTCCAGCAGGGTCTCCCGCTCGCGCGGCTGGAGGTCGCGCAGCGCGTCGGCGGCCTCGTCGGGTTCCATCTCGTCGACCAGCCGGGCGGCGTGCTCCGGCCGGGTCTCGCGCAGCAGGTTCTCCAGCTCGGCGGGTTCCATCTCCTCCAGCGCGTCGGCCGCCTGCTCGGGCTCCAACCAGCCCAGCAGCTGCTGCCGTTCGCTGCGGCCGAGGTCCTCCAGGATGTCGGCCAGGTCGGCCGGGCGGAGCCGGTGGAGCGCCGACCGGGAGGCCCGCAGCCGGACTTCGGCCGGTCCCTCGGTGGCCTGCTCGCCGAACGGGGCGACCGACTGCCAGTCCAGGACCCGCTCCGGGGTCGGCCTGGCCTGCCAGCGGCGCGGTCCGAGCCGGCGCAGCAGGGTCGGCAGCGACACGTCCACCCCGACCAGCACCGCCCGGTCGGCCAGCGGTGCGAAGTACAGGTCGGCGGCCCGGGTGACCTGGACGCCGTCCACGTCGACGAGTTGGTGGTCCAGCACGTCGCGGGCCAGCAGTACTTCGCCGGGGCGGCGCTGGAAGTCCCGCAGGTCCACCCGGGACGCCCGGAGCCGGACGTGCCCGGCGCCGAGCCGCCCGACGGCGTCGGAGGGCAGGAACGCCCGGCGGCGCCCGATCCGCAGGATCAGGCCGGTCACCGGCGGGTACGGGTCCGGACCGTACAGCCGGGCGACCACGTCGGCCAGCCGGCCGACCTCGGCACCGGCCTGGTTGGTGACCGGGGCCCCGATCAGCCCGGCCAGCGAGACGAGGGAGGAGCGCACCGCGCGGCCGGCGGTGGCCCGGTGGTCGAGGTTGACCCGGCGGTCGCGCAGCCGGGCCGTGGTCGAACTGAACAGTGTATTGGTGGCCATCAGGGAACACCTCCTCTGCCCCGGCAGGGCGGGGCCGACGGGCGGTTCACGGCAGTTCGGCTCCCCCGCACTCCCGCACTCCCGTGCTCCGGCCGATCGGACGTCCTGACCGGGCACCCACGGCCGGTACCCCGAACGCCCCCGACAGGCGGGCCCGCGGCGGGCACCTCCGTGCTGGCGGCCAGGCGGGCGCGGCGGAGCGGCGCGGCGGACGGTGGACTCCGGTGGGGCAGCGGCCGGTTCGGCGAATCCGGTCAGCCGGGTCACCCGGCCACCCGGGCGGTCGGGGCCGGTGCCGGCCAGCGGGTGACGACCGCTGCTCGGGACGGCTCCGGTGTGCCGCTCGGAGTGGGCGCGACGGGCGGGGCAGGACGGCGGTCGACGGTTCGGTCGCGCGGCAGGAGGCCGACCCGACGGACCGCCGGTACCGCCCGGCCCGCCGGTACCGGCGGAGAACGGGATCAGTGGAGGAGGAACTGCCTCGAACCGCGGAACAACGGCGAGGACGAAACGGCAAGGGGCTGACTGTGCCCCGGACTACTGCTGTCCATCTCGCCTCCTCCCGGTCCTGGCCGGAGAGTTCGACTCGCGGCCGCGCGGCAGGCGACCGGGCCGTGACGGCCCGGCACACCCCAACTCGTCAGAGCTTTGGCACTCCACGGCGTGTCCCCGGCAGTGGGGAAGCCACTTGGGGTCACCCCTTGGGCCGGGGAGACCTGTCCTGATCCGGAGCGTCTCTCGACGGGTGGGATCAGTGGCCTGTGTCCGTGAAGACGCCTCACCGAACGAGGTGTCTTGTCGTTGCGCGACCAGGATAGGGCCCCGGTACCCCCGGAGCCCCGTCCTTGACCAGGGTTTGACCGCTCGACCACCTTCCGGCCCGGCAGGCCCCCGGCACCGGGCGGCCCCCAGCGGGGCGCGCAACGGCGGACGGGTTGTGGCCGAACCGCAACGCGCCGGGTGGCGTGGTCGTGAACGGCAGTTGGCGATGATGACCGGCACGGAAGACGGGGGAGGACCATGGACGGTGGGACGGACCGCAGCAGGTACGTGGACCTGCTGCGCGCGGGGGCGATCGTGCTGGTGGTGCTCGGCCACTGGCTGATCACCGCACTGGTGCGGCGGCCCGACGGGGAGCTGACCGCGCCCGAACTGATGGTGGCCGTGCCGTGGACGCAGTGGCTCACGCTGGGCTTCCAGATCATGCCGGTGTTCTTCCTGGCCGGGGGCTACGCGGCGGCCGGTTCCTGGGACCGCTGCCGGGCCGGAGGCGGTGGCGCGGCGGCCTGGATCCGCGGCCGGGCCCTGCGGCTGCTGCTGCCCACCGCCGCCTACCTGGTGCCGGCACTGGGCGGCCTGGCGGCCGCGGCGGCCTCCGGGGCCGATCCGGCACTGCTCGGCATGATCGGGTGGGCGCTGGCGATGCAGTTCTGGTTCCTGCCGGTGTACCTGGCGATCAGCGCGCTGACGCCCTGGCTGGCCGCACTGCACCGGCGCTGGGGCCTGGGCTCGGTCGCGACCCTCGCCACCGCCGGGGCGGCGCTGGACCTGCTGGTGCTCGGCGCGGACACCGGCTGGGCGGACCGGGTCGGCCTGCTGAACTACCTGCTGGTGTGGGCCGTCGCCTACCAACTCGGCTTCGCCTGGCGGGAGGGCGGGCTGACGGCCCGTCCGGCGTTCGGCGCGGCCCTGGCCGCGGGCGGGGCCGCCGGGTACGCCGCGCTGGTCGGGTTCGGGCCGTTCCCGGTCAGCCTGGTCCTGGTCAGTGGCGAGGACGTCTCGAACACCGATCCGCCGTCGCTGGCGATGCTGGCCTGGCTGTTCGCCCAGTGCGGCCTGTGCCTGCTGCTGGCCCCGCACGCCGAACGCGTCCTGAACGCCCGGCGGGGCCCGGCCCGGCTGACCGCCCTGCTCGGCCGGGCCAGCATGTCGCTGTACCTCTGGCACATGGTGCCCGTGCTGGTGGCCGGTGCCGTGTTCTACCTCACCGACCTGGCTCCCGAACCGGAGGTCGGCTCGGCCGCCTGGTGGGTCTGGCGTCCGGCCTGGGTGCTGGTGCTGGCGGTGCTGCTCGCCGCGCTGCTGGCCGCGCTCCGTCCGGTCGACGGCCTGCTGCTGCGTGATCCGCTGGGTGTTCCAGACCAACGCCGGGGCCGAGCTGCCCTGGCACCTGGCCGGCGGCGATCAGCAGGTCCTCGCC
>NZ_JBSGET010000187.1:0-13193 GCF_053603035.1 Kitasatospora sp. NPDC004272
GGCCGCTCCGGGGACGCCCACCACGTCTGCCGCCCGCGGCCCGACGGCGCAGGCGTGGCCCGGGCCGTCCGGTCCGCACTGGCCCGGGCCGGGGTCGTCCCGGCCGGGGTGGACTACGTCAACGCCAACGGCACCGGTTCGCCGATGTCCGACCTGGCGGAGGCACGGGCGCTGCGCGAGGTGTTCGGCGCGGCCCTGGCCACCCTCCCGGTGAGCTCCAGCAAGTCCGTCCACGGGCACGCCCTGGAAGCCTCCGCGCTGCTCGAACTCGCCGTCACCATCGGTGCGTTGGGCGGCGAAGGACTGCCGGTCAACGCCGGCTGGCTGGGGCCGGACCCGGAGGTCGAACTGCACCTCGTCCTGCCGGACGACCGGGCGGAGGGCCGGGTGGAGAACTCGGCGGGGGGCCGGGTGGAGAACCGGGCGGCCGACCTTCCGGGCACCCCGCCGCGCTGCGCGCTGAGCCTCAACTCGGCGTTCGGCGGCGCCAACACCGCACTCCTGGTGGCCGCCGCGTGAGCCCGCTGCGCACCCTGGCCGGCGCGCACTGGCCGCCCGGCGAACCGCCGCCCCCGCTGCCCGGCTTCGCCGCCTCGGTCTTCAACCCGCTGGTCGCGGCCGTCGCCGAGCGCTGCCTGGCCGCCCACTACGGCGAACCCGGAGCACCCGGAGCACCCGGAGCACCCGGAGCACCCGGCGGCCCCGGGGAATCCGGGGAGCCGCGCCGCACCGGCCTGCTGCTGGCCAGTGCCGGGGGCGACCGCGCCACCGCACTGGCCATCGACACCGCCGCCGCAGGGCACCGGATGCCGCCGCTGCTGTTCTTCCAGTCCAACCCGAACGCCGTCCTCGGGCACGTCGCCGCCCGCTGGCAGCTGACCGGCCCGGTCGTCGCGATCAGCCCGCTGGAGGCCGCCGCTCCCGGTGAACTCCCGCCGGACGCACTGGAGTCGGCCGCCCTGCTGCTGGCCGACGGCGACGCCGACCAGGTCCTGGTGATCACCGCCGAGCTGGCGGAGCGAACCGAACGGCCCGCCGGGGAGCCCGGTGCGGCCGGGGGCACCGGCCACGCCACCGCCGTCCTGGTCACCGCCGGCTGACCGCGCGCACCCCGCTTCCCGACCGCCCGCCTTCCCGCCTGCCCCGCTTTCCGCCCGTCTTTCCGACCGCCCGCCTTCCCGCCCGTCCCGCTTTCCGCCTGCCCCGCTTTCCGCGCGTCTTTCCGACCGCCCGCCTTTCCGACCGCCCGTCCGTACGCGTCCCCGGACGCCGCACCGCACCCGCACGGCCAGCGCCGTGGTCCGTGGGAGGGATCCACACCGTGAGCATCCGCAGTATCCGCAGCCTCCTGGCGAACGACCCGGACGTCGGCGCCGGGAACGTGTTGACCAGCAGGATCGCCCTGGGCCTCGGTCTCGACGTCCCGCTGCTCTCCTTCGACACCCCGGTGGACGGCCGCCCGGCCGGGCAGGCGCTGACCCTGCGCGAGCTCGACCGCGCGGTGCGGGCCCGGGCCGCCGCGCTGCACGCCCTCGGGGTGGGCGAGCGGGACGCGGTGGTGGTGTACGCGACCGCCGCCGCCGACCAGGTGCTGTCCTTCCTGGCGCTGGCCCGGCTCGGCGCGATCCCGGCGCTGCTCAACCCCGGGGTCGAGGGCGAGCGCGCGGCCCGCTACATCGCCCGGCTCGGCGCCGTCGGCATCCTCACCGACCCCGCGCACCGGGCCGCACTGGCCGGGCACGACCCGGCGGCCCCGGTGCTCGCCGACGCCGCCGACCTCGGCTCCGCCGACCCGGAGTCGGCGCCCGCCCCGTACCGGCACCACGCGGACGACCCGATCGCGATCACCCACTCCTCCGGCACCACCGGGATGCCCAAGGCGGTGGTGCACTCGCACGCCAGCCTGTACGCGTCGATCCGGCACCGCGCCGCGCTGCCCCGCCCGCAGGGCATCGACCGGGTGCTCAGCGCGCTGCCGGCCGCGCACGCCGCGACGCTGATCACGCTCAACCTGGCGCTCAGCTTCGACTCCCGGCTGCACCTGATCTCCCGGCAGACCGGCCCGGCCGTGCTGGACGCGATCGAGGGCTGGCGGCCGCAGAGCGTGTTCGGCTTCGCCACCACCTGGGCCGACCTGGCCCGGCAGGACCTCGCCGCCCGCGACCTGTCCTCGGTCGGCCTGTGGTGGAACACCGGCGACTGCGCGCACGAGGCGCACATCCGCCGGCTGATCGCGCAGGGCTCGCGCGAGACCGTCACCCGCGAGGGCCGCGGCCGGCTGGCGGGCTCGGTGTTCGTCGACGGCCTGGGCTCCACCGAGATGGGCCACTCGCACTTCCACATCACCCACGCCCCCGGCACCGAGAAGTACGGCCGCTGCGTGGGCCGCCCGCACACCTTCGTGGACTGCGAGGTGGTGGGCCCGGACGGCGCGCCGCTCGGCCCGGGCGAGGTCGGCGAACTCGCCACCGCCTCACCGACGTTGGCGCCCGGCTACTGGAACGACTCGGTCACCACCTACCGGACCCGGCTGCGCGGCCGCTTCCTCACCGGCGACCTGATGTACCGGGACGAGGACGGCTACTACTACCACGTCGACCGGCTGGTCGACGCGGTCGACCTCGGCGACGGGCGGCGGCTGTACACCGCGATGTCCGAGGAGCGGGTGCTGGCCGACGTCCCCGGCGTGCAGGACTGCACCGTGGTCTCCTTCCGGGACGGCGAGCGGGTGGTCACCGACGTGCTGCTGATCCTCGCGGACGGCGCCGACCGGAACGCCGACCGCACCGCCGAGGTGCTGGCGGCGCTCGACGGGCCCACCGCCGCCACCGTCCGCTCGGTCCTGGTGGTCGACGAGGCCGATCTCCCGCTCGGCCCGACCGGCAAGGTCCGCAAGGTGCTGCTGCGCGAGCGCCACCTCGCCGCGATGACCTCGGCGGGGGCCCGGTGACCCGGGCCGGACGGCCGGGCGCCGTCGTCACCGGCATCGGGATGGTCACCTCGCTCGGCCGCGAGCCCGGCGAGGTCTTCGAGGCGCTGACCTCCGGGCGCAGCGGCATCACCGCCGTCCCCGAGGGCCACGTGGCGCACGGCTGGCTGCCCGCCGCCGGGATCGCCCCGCACGTCGACGGCCGGGAGGTGCTGCCGCCGACCGAGACCCGCTGCGTGGACCGCTTCGCGCTGCTGGCGATGGCCGCCGCGGACGCCGCGCTGGCCGACGCCGCGCTGGTGGTCGGCCGCGACGCCGACGCCCGGCGCACCGCCGTGGTGCTGGGCACCGGCGGCGGCGGCCTGGAGACCTACGAGGAGCAGGCGCGCCGCCGCCAGGAGCGCGGCCGTCCCGGCGTCAGCCCGTACCTGCTGCCCGGGATGCTCTCCAACATGGCGACCGCCCGGATCGCGATCAAGCACGGCATCCGGGGCTTCAGCACCGCGATCGTGACGGCCTGCGCGGCCGGCGCCCAGGCGGTGGCCGAGGGGCTGCGGCTGATCCGGGCCGGTGACGCGGACGTGGTGGTGTGCGGTGGGACGGACGCCTCGCTGCACCCGACGATCGTCTCGGCCTTCACCAACGCCCGTGCGCTGTCCCAGGGTTGGGACGATCCGGCGCAGGCGTCCCGGCCGTTCGACGCCCGCCGCAACGGCTTCGTGCTGGGCGACGGCAGCGCCGTGCTGGTGCTGGAGAGCGTCGAGCACGCCGAGGCCCGCGGCGCGGCCGGGTACGCCGAACTGGTCGGCTGGGGCTCCAGCACCGACGCCCACCACCCG
Source organism: Kitasatospora sp. NPDC004272 (assembly GCF_053603035.1). Classification (NCBI taxonomy): domain Bacteria; kingdom Bacillati; phylum Actinomycetota; class Actinomycetes; order Kitasatosporales; family Streptomycetaceae; genus Kitasatospora; species Kitasatospora sp. NPDC004272. The sequence goes on from NZ_JBSGET010000187.1 coordinate 3,769, forward strand.
ACGATGCCGCGCCCGGACGGCTCGGGCGCCGCCGACGCGATGCGCGCCGCCCTGGCCAACGCCGGGCTGGCCGCCGCCGACATCGGCTACGTCAACGCGCACGGCACCGGCACCAAGCTCGGCGACCTCGCCGAATCGGCCGCGCTGAACGCCGTGTTCGGCGCGCACCGGCCCGCCGTCAGCTCCACCAAGGGCGCCACCGGCCACCTGCTGGGCGCGGCCGGGGCGGTGGAGGCCGCCGTGACCGCGCTGGCGGTGGCCCGCGGCCTGCTCCCGCCGACCCTCAACCTGGACGAGCCCGACCCGGCCTGCGACCTGGACCACGTCCGCGGCGCCGCCCGGCCGGTCCGGCTGCGGGCCGCGCTCAGCAACGCGTTCGCGTTCGGCGGCCACAACACCAGCCTGGTATTCGGGCCGACGCCCACCCGCACCGCCAAGTAGGCCGACCGAACGGCCCGTTCGCCCCGGCCGGCCACTCCGCTCTCCACTCCGCTTTCAGGGAGTCACGTTGTCGATCCAGACGATCACCCATGTCGAGTACCACTGCGCGGACGCCGCGCGGACCGCCACCGAACTGCAGACCGGCTTCGGCTTCCGGCGCGACGCCGAGCAGCCGGCCTGGAAGCCCGGGGTCCGGGCCGTCCACCTCCACCAGGGCAGCATCCGGATGCGGCTGCACTCCAGCGAGAACACCGACCACCCGGTGGCCCGCTACGTCGAGCGGCACGGCGAGGGCGTGGCCGTGCTGGCGCTCGGCTGCGCCGACCCGGCGGCCGCGCTGGAGCGCGCCGAGCGGCACGGCGCCGAGGTGCTGGACCGGGACGGCGCGCTGATCGCCGGGTTCGGCGACACCGCGCTGCGCTTCGTCCCGCTGCCGGACGCCCCGGAGTCCGCCGGCGGCGAACTGCTGGACGCCCTCGACCACGTCGCGGTGTGCGTCCCCGCCGGGGAGCTGGCGCGGGCCGTGCTGTTCTGCGAGGCCGCGCTCGGCATGCACCGGATCTTCGGCGAGTACATCGCGGTCGGCGAGCAGGCGATGGACTCCAGCGTGGTGCAGAGCCCCTCCGGGGACGTCACCTTCACCCTGATCGAGCCGGACACCGGCCGCCGGGCCGGGCAGATCGACACCTTCCTGGCCGACCACGACGGCGCGGGTGTCCAGCACCTGGCCTTCCGCACCGGCGACATCGCCACCGCGGTGCGCACCGCGAGCGCGCACGGCGTCGAGTTCCTCAGCACCCCGGGCGCCTACTACGACGGCCTGGCCGAGCGGCTCGGCGGCACCGCGATCCCGGTGGAGACGCTGCGCGAGCTGAACGTCCTGGTCGACCAGGACCACGGCGGCCAGCTGTTCCAGATCTTCGCCCGCTCCACCCACCCCCGGCGGACCTTCTTCCTGGAGGTGATCGAGCGCCAGGGCGCGGGCACCTTCGGCACCGCCAACATCAAGGCCCTCTACGAGGCCGTCGAGCGCCAGCGCGCCACCGCCTCCGCCTGACCGGCCCGACCGCCCGCCCGACCGCCTGACCAGCCCGACCGCCCGCCCGACCACCCCGCCGAGGAGGCACGCCCCGTGACCACCGCCCCCGCGTTCGTCCTGACCGAGGCCGAGACCGCCCTGCTGCCCACCCCCGAGGAGGTGGCCGGCTACCGCGAGCACGGCTGGTACCTCTCCGGGAAGCTGTTCACCGACCAGGAGGTCGACACCCTCCGGGCCGCCACCGACGACTACTACGAGGGCCACCGGGACCGCACCCTGCCCGTCCGGCCGCCGCGGCTGGCCGCCTGGGAGCCCGCGCACGGGCCGGTGCAGCGGCACAACGACTACGTGCACTACGAGAGCGACGCGATCGCCGCGATCCTGCGCAAGCCGCTGGTCGGCGCGGTCGCCGCGCTGCTCGCCGGGGCCGAGGAGATCCGGATCTTCCAGTCGACCCTGATCCTCAAGCCGCCGGTGCCCGAGGAGCCCTCCAACCAGGTGCCGTGGCACTTCGACAAGCACTACTGGCACACCTCCTCCTCGGAGGAGATGCTGACCGCGTTCATCCCGTTCCACGACTGCGGGGTGGAGATGGGCACCATCACCATGGTCGACGGCAGCAACCGCTGGGAGGAGCTGCCCTCCCGGGAGGACGCCACCCGGCACTTCGCCCAGCGCGACCGCTCCGAACTGGAGTCGATCCTGGCCGCCAACGCCGCCCACAACGGCGCCGAGGTCCGCAAGGTCCCGGTGGTCATCCCGAAGGGGCACGTCAGCTTCCACCACTGCCGGACCTACCACGGCAGCGGCGCCAACCTGGCCGACGTTCCGCGCCGGGCGATCTCGCTGCACCTGCAGGACGGCGCCAACGAGTACCGGCCCGCCACCCGCCCGGACGGCTCCCCCGCCTCCTACAACCACGACGTGCTGGTCCGGCGCACCGCCGACGGCCGCCCCGACTACGCCGACCCCGAGTTCTGCCCGGTGATCTGGCGGGGAGCCCGGTGACCCGGTCGGCGACCCGGCACGATCCGGCCGACCTGGGCTCCCCCGCCGGGCGGTACCGGATGCTGCGGCTGATCCGCGGCTTCGAGGAGCTCGCGCTCGGCCTGGTGCGGTCCGGGGAGATCACCGGCGGCATCCACCCGTACATCGGGCAGGAGGCGGTGGCGGTCGGCGTCTGCGCGGCGCTGCGCCCGCAGGACCGGATCACCTCCACCCACCGGGGCCACGGCCACGTGCTCGCCCGGGGTGCCGCCCCGGACCGGCTGCTGGCCGAACTCCTGGGCCGCACGGGCGGGTTGAACAAGGGCCGGGGCGGCTCGATGCACGCAGCGGACTTCTCACTGGGCATCCTGGGCGCCAACGGCATGGTCGGCGCGGGCGGCGCGATCGCGGTCGGCGCGGCCTGGTCGGCCCGGCAGGCCGGTGAGGACCGGGTCGCGGTCGCCTTCTTCGGCGACGGCGCGCTCAACCAGGGCGTCCTGCTGGAGTCCTTCAACCTGGCCGCGATGTGGCGGCTGCCGGTGCTGTTCGTCTGCGAGAACAACGGGTACGCGACCACGCTGCCCGCCGCCACCGCGGTGGCGGGCAGCGCCACCGGCCGGGCCGCCGCCTTCGGGATCCCGGCCGCCGAGGTGGACGGGATGGACACCGAGGCGGTCCGCGCGGCGGCCGCCGAGGCCGTCGAGCGGGCGGCGCACGGCGGCGGTCCCGGCTTCCTGGAGTGCCACACCTACCGCTTCGAGGGCCACCACACCATGGAACGGCTGATGAAACTGCGCTACCGCACCCCCGAGGAGGTCGCCGACCGGCGCACCCTCGACCCGCTGCCGCGCGCCGCCGCCCTCCTGCCGCCCGGCCTGGCCGGGCAGTTGGACGCCTCGGTGCAGCAACAGCTGGACGCCGCGCGGGAGTTCGCCCTCGCCTCCGAACACCCTTCACCGGAAAGGGCGTTGGACCACCTGTACGCCGACGGGCTGCGTCCGAGGGCGGGGTACGGCGGATGAGGCTCTCCTACACCAAGGCGCTCAACCGGGCGCTCACCGACGCCCTCGCCGCTGACCCTGCGGTCTGCGTGTTCGGCGAGGACATCGGCGCCGGCCTGGCCGGCCCCACCCTCAACCTGCTCGACCGCTTCGGCCCCGGCCGGATCGTCGACACCCCGCTCTCCGAGCAGGCGTTCACCTCGATGGCGATCGGCGCCGCACTGACCGGGCGGCGGCCGGTGATCGAGTTCCAGATCCCCTCGCTGCTGTTCCTGGTCTTCGAGCAACTCGTCAACCAGGCACACAAGTTCTCGCTGATGACCGGCGGCCAGGCCGGCGTCCCGCTGACCTGCCTGGTGCCGGGCTCCGGCTCCCGGGACGGCTGGGCAGGACAGCACTCCGACCACCCCTACGGCCTGTTCGCGCACGCCGGGGTGAAGACCGTCGTCCCGGCCACGCCCACCGACGCCTACGGGCTGCTGCGCTCGGCGATCGCCGACCCGGACCCGGTGGTGGTGTTCGCCCCGGCGGCCGCGCTGCCGGTGCGGGAGACCGTCACCTGGGAGCTGGCGCCGGTCCCGCTCGGCGAGGCCCGGATCCACCGCGCCGGCACCGACGTCACCGTGGTCGCCGTCGGCCACCTGGTGCACGACGCGCTGGCCGTCGCGGCGGAACTCGCCCCCGAGGTCTCCGTCGAGGTGTTCGACCCGCGCACCCTGTACCCCTTCGACTGGACGGCGCTGGCCGCCTCGCTGGAACGCACCGGGCGGCTGGTCGTCATCGACGACTCCAACCGCAGCTGCGGCATCGGCGCCGAGGTGCTGGCCACCGCCGCCGAGGGCATGCGCCTGGTCGCCCCGCCCCGGCGGATCACCCGGCCGGACGGCACCGTGCTGCCGTTCGCCCCCGCGCTGGACCGCGCCCTGCAACCGCACCGCGACCAACTGCGCGACGCCGTACGGGAAGTGGTGAAGCACCCGACCACGGTGACCCCGCAGCGCGAGGACCGGGACCGGTGAACCTGACCGCCGCACCCGGCTCCCGCACCGACGACACCCGCTCCCCCGACGGCCCCGGCCCCGGCACCCCCTCCCCCGGCGCCCCCTCCCCCGGCGCCCTCAGCCCCGCGCTGCGCTCCGCGCTGGCCGGGGCCACCGACGACCGGATCTTCTACGACCTGGCCGGCATCACCCGCGCCTACACCGCGCTGCTGGACGAACTCCCGGGCGTCGACGTCCGGTTCGCGCTGAAGGCGTGCCCGGTGGACGAGGTGCTGGCCGAACTGGCCGCGCTCGGCGCCGGCTTCGACGCCGCCAGCCCGAACGAGATCGTCCAGGCGCTCCGCACCGGCGTGCCGGTCGACCGGGTGCACTTCGGCAACACCGTCAAGTCGGACCAGGGCATCGCCGAGGCGTACCGCCGGGGCGTCCGGGACTTCGCCACCGACAGCCTCCCGGACGTCGCCGCGATCGCCGAACACGCCCCGGGCGCCCGGGTGTTCTGCCGGATCGCGACCAGCGGCGAGGGCGCGCTCTGGGGCCTGAGCCGCAAGTTCGGCTGCTCCCCGGCGGACGCCGTCGAGGTGCTGACGGCGGCCCGGGCGGCCGGGCTGACCCCGGCCGGGCTCTCGGTGCACGTCGGCTCGCAGCAGCTGACCGCCAAGGCGTGGACGGCGGCCTTCGAGCTGATCGGCGAGGTGCTGGTGGAGCTCCGGCGGCGCGGGATCAGGCCCGACCACGTCAACCTCGGCGGCGGCCTGCCCGCCCTGGGGTACGTGGACCGGCACGGCACCGCCCTGGAGCCGCCGCTCGCCGAGATCTTCCGGACCGTCCGGCAGGGCCTCGACGGGCTGCGCCGACTGCACGGCGGCGACCTCGACTTCGTGCTGGAGCCCGGCCGCCACCTGGTCGCCGACCAGGGCGCGATCCGCACCCGGGTCTACCGGCTGACGGACCGCCAGCAGCCGGACGGCGAGCGGGAGCACTGGCTCTACCTCGGCTGCGGCAAGTACAACGGGCTGTACGAGATGGACCAGTTGCAGTACCGGCTGGTCTTCCCGACCCACCCGGACCCGGAGTGCGTCCCGGCCGTGGTCGCGGGCCCGACCTGCGACAGCGACGACGCGTTCCCGCACGGGTACGCGACCGGCCGGGTGCCGGTGCCCCGGGCGGTGGCCTCCGGCGACCCGGTGTGGATCCTGTCCAGCGGCGCCTACGCGGTCAGCTACCTGACGCAAGGCTTCAACGGCTTCGACCCGCTGCCGTACACGGTGCTCCCGGCCGGGGCCCGGCTCCCGCGCCGGTGAAGCCCCGGGCCGGTGAAGCCCCACGCCGGTGAAGCCCCGGGTCGGTGAAGTCCCGTGTCAGTGCGGCCCGTTGCCGGTGCTCGCCCGGCAGGTCAGGATCTGCTTGGGCGAGGCGCCGGTGAACGGGGAGCCGTCGTAGTCCCCCTGGCGGTGCACGACGTCCAGGCCGGCCAGCCGGCACAGGGCGAGCAGTTCCTCGGGGAAGAAGCAGCGCATGCTGACCTTCTTGGTGCGGACGCTCTCGCCCTCGCGCAGGTAGTCGAGGGTGAAGTGCAGCACCTGGGTGGCCGCGTCGTAGCCGGTGGCCGCCCGGACGTCGAGCCGGGTGCCGTCCAGGTCGGTGACCGACTTGTGGTGGTAGGGCGCGTCGGGGAGCCGGGTGAGCTTGGCCGGGGCGGGGTTGAACACGTCCAGGACCAGCGTGCCGCCGGGACGCAGCACCTCGCGCGCGGAGGTGAGGAAGGCGAGCACGGAGTCCAGGTCGTGCAGGTGCTGCATCGCGTTGGTGGCGGAGAAGACCAGGGCGTAGCGGCGGTCGGTGCGGATGGCGCGGCAGTCCTGTTCGAGCCACTCGACGGGCAGGCCCTCGGCGGCGGAGCGGCGGCGGGCCAGCGCGAGCATGCTGGGCATCACGTCGAGGCCGGTGACGTCGACGCCCGCGCGGGCGATCGGCAGGGTGATCCGCCCGGTGCCGCAGGCGACCTCCAGCACCGGGCCGTCGGCCCGGACGGCCCGGTCGAGGAAGAACGGGACGTCGTGGCCGCGGGTGGCGAACTCGTGGTCGTAGAACTCCGCGTCGTCGTACACGGCGAGGTCCTGCAGCGGTTTCATCGGGCGTTCTCCGGAGCGGGGGCGGTGATGGCGGTGGCGGGGGCGGGGGCGGTGATGGCGGCGGCGGGGGAAGGGTCGGGGGCGAAGGGGTCGGCGAGGCTGGTCAGGACGGAGCCGGTCCAGGGGGTGTCGCCGAAGACGGTGGCCGGGATCGCGAGCAGGCCGTGCTCGGCCAGCAGGGTCCCGGCGGGGGTGTCCACCGGGAAGAAGTAGTTGCCGGGGCTGGTGCGGGCCGCCTCGGGGATCCCGGCCCGGACGTCGGCCGGGAGCCGCTCCAGCAGCCGTTCGGCGCGGGCGGCCAGGGCGGCGGCGACCTGCCGCGGGGTGTCCGCGTGCTCGGTCAGCAGGCTCTCGGCCAGCCGGAGTCGGGCCTGGCCGGGCGGGTCGCCGCGGAACGCCTCGGCGATCGCGGTGTCGTCCGGGCCGAGCAGGACGATGCCGAAGGTGCGGGGGTGCAGCCAGCCCTTGGTGACCGAGTGCAGCAGGACGGCGCGGCCGGTGTCCAGCAGCCGCCGGGTGCCGGGGGCGAACGGGGTGTCCAGGTCGTAGACGGTGTCGATCAGCAGGCGGCGGTGCGGGGAGCCGCGCAGCCAGTCGGCCAGTCCGGTGCACTCGGGGTCGGTGAGGTACCGTCCGAGCGGCTTGCTGGGGTTGGCCAGCAGCAGGTACTCGGGGCGCTCGCCGTCCGGCGGGGCCTGCGGCAGGACGGGGGCGGGCAGCGTCGGGTAGCTGTCGGGGGCCAGTCCGGCGGCGCGGGCCAGCTCGAAGTAGACCGGGTAGACGTCGGCGGGCAGCCAGAGCCGGGCCCCGACCGCGTCCAGGTGCCGGAAGACCAGGTCGAGGCCGTGCCGGACGCCGCGGCTGACCAGGGCGCGGCGCGACCACTGCTCGGGCAGGCCGTAGCGGCGCAGCCAGGTGCGGGCCAGGTCGCAGCGGTACACCGTGCGGACGGTACCCCCGTCCGTCCCGTCCGCCGGTTCCGCTCCGTCCGCCGGTTCCGCTCCGTCCGCCGGTTCGGGGCGCAGCGGGGCGAGCGCCCGGTACAGGTTGGTCTCGGCGGCGTCCAACAGCGACGGGTCGGCTTGCAGCCGCTGCTGCCGGAACGCCTGGTGCTCCTGGTGGTTCACGCCGTCACGCCTTCCGCGCCGGTCCCGCCGGCGGTCCCGATCCTGGTCCCGATGCTGGTCCCGATGGTGATCACGTCGCCGGTCGCGCCGCCGGTCACGGCACCGGCCGTGCCGCCGCTCGCGCCGGTGACCCCGCCGCCGCTCCCGCCGGTGATCTCGCTGGCCCGGTCCTCCAGCGAGGCGTAGCAGCGGCCGTCGGCGAGCACGTTCCAGCTGCGGACGAGGCCGTGGGTGCGTTCCCAGAGCAGGCTGGGCTCGGTGTAGGCGGCGATCCGGATCGGGTGTCCGTCCCATTCGCCGGCGAAGACGGGGGCGCCCCAGGGCAGGCTGTCGGTCCGGGTGAAGCCGTGCCGCTCGGCGAAGCGGGTGACGACGGCGAGCGGGACCTGGTGGTCGCGGCTCCAGCGGTTGGCGGCGTGGTCGTGGTAGAGCGATTCGGTGCTGGTGGAGACGTAGAGCTCCTTGAAGCAGACTTCCCCGACGCCGTGCGCGGCGGCCCAGGAGAGGTAGTCGGCGACGCCCGCCTCGTCGGCGACGCCGCCGTGCTGGAGGACGCAGATCAGTCGCAGCCGCAGTCCGGGCCAGCGTTCGCGTCCCGCGCGCCAGGTGTCGACGACCTCGCCGACGGGGGTGCGCAGGGCCATCAGCCGTTCGCTGACCTCGTCGTCCTGGTGGTGCCGGGAGACGGCGAGGACGCTCAGGCCGGCGGCGGCGAGGTCGGCCAGCCGGTCGGCGCGCTCGGCGGGGGCCAGCTTGGCCAGGTTGTGGGCGTTGCTGATCAGGACGGTCTTGGGGAAGGCGGCGGCGCAGGCGGCGACCAGTCGCACCTGCTGGTCGAACGGGAGCAGGGTGGGTTCGCCGCCGCCGGTGATCACCGCCCGTTCGGCGCCCGCGGCGCGGCCGCGTTCCAGCCAGGCGCCGACCGTCTCCCAGGGGACGCGGGCGGGTGGCTGGTCGCTGGAGATGGAGGCGGCGGAGAAGCAGAACGCGCACTTGGCCTGGCAGGCGGCGGCGACCGGCAGGACGGAGACCGAGCGCGGCCGCAGGTCGGCGTAGTCGCCGAGCCGCGGGTGCAGGCTCAGCGAGGCGGCCATCGCGTCCTCGACGGTGGTGGGGCGCAGGGCGGGCCGCGCCCCGTCCGGTGCGGCCGGGTCGAGTTCGTGGACGGCGGTCAGCCGGATCCGGTCCTCGCGCAGTTCCGCGCCGAGGCCGGTGCCCTCGTTGGGGCGCAACTCGGCGGGGTCGACGTCGGTCTCCAGCACCAGCAGCCGGTCGCCCGGTATCGCCAGCCGTTCCAGCAACCGGCCGGCCTTGGCGGTGCCGATGCCCAGTTCCGCGCGGGTCAGCAGGTGGAACCGGTCCGGGAAGGTGCTCTCCGGGATGCCCGCCTTGCCGTAGCTGAGCGCGTACTTGTCGAAGCCCCGGGCGAAGTTCGACAGCACGATGACGTGGAAGCGTTGGCGGGAAAGCTGCTGGTCGGTGCGGTTCATCCGGTCATCATGCCCCCGACCCGGCGGTCGGGGGAACGGGTTTCCGCGGCGGACGCCCGAGGGGCGGCCGCCGCGGCGGGTCCGGTGCGGGGCCGGTGCGGGGCTGGTGCGGGGATGCTCTTATGGATGTCAAGCAGCGGTGGTGAGCTGCTCGGCGGTGATTGGTGTGGTGCTGGGTGTGGTCAGGACCTGGTAGATCTCTCG
>NZ_JBSGET010000188.1:0-13134 GCF_053603035.1 Kitasatospora sp. NPDC004272
GGGGGGGGGGGGGGGGGGGGGGGGGGTGGGGGGGGGGGGGGGGGGGGGGGGGGTGTGGTTGCGCGTGCGCGTCTTCTTCCGTGTCGCCCCCCCCGCGGTCGCGCGGGCGGGCGCGGCCGCGGCGGCCGTACTGCTGGCCAGCAGCACGGCCGCCACCTGGTGGGTCTACGACCGCTCGGAACTGCGCACCTTCGACTGGCTGGCGGAGCTGCTGCCGGGCGGCCCGGGCGAGCACCTGGTGCTCTCCTCCGGCCTGGACGAGGCCAGTCGGCCGGTGGCGGCCCGCTGGCCGCAGCACCCCCAGAGCGTGGTGGACCTCTACGACCCCGCCCTGATGACCGAGGGCTCGATCCGCCGGGCCCGCCACCACGTGCCGCCCGTCCCGCACACCCGTCCCGGACGGCACGACCGCCTGCCCGCGGCGACCGGCTCGGCCGACACCGTCCTCGCCGTCTTCGCCGCCCACGAGCTGCGCCGGGCGGACGACCGGCAGCAGCTGTTCGCCGAGTGTGCCCGGGTGCTGCGCCCCGGCGGCCGCCTCGTGCTGGTCGAGCACCTGCGGGACGCCGCCAACACCGCGGTCTACGGCCCCGGCGCCCAGCACTTCTTCCCCCGGCGGGCCTGGCTCCGGGCCGCGGCCGGTGCGGACCTGTGCCTGGTCGCACAACGGCGGATCGGCGGCCTGGTCACCGCCTTCGCCTTCGCCGCCCCGACCCCGACCGCCGCCCCCTCCCCCACCCCGACCGCGACCGCGACCGCGACCGCCGCCTCCCCCGCTCCGACCGGAAAGCACCCCGCACCGTGACCCACCTGCTCACCCTGGAAAGCCAACTGCGCCTGGTGGGCGTGGCCCTGATCGCGATGGGCGCGCTGCACATCGTCCTGCCGCGGCTCATCGGCTGGCCCTCCGACCTCGCCGGCACCACTTTGCTGACCCGCCAGGTCTCCTACGCTCACCTCTTCTTCATCGCCCTGACCTGCGTCCTGCTCGGCCTGCTGCCGCTGCTGCTCGCCCCCGACCTGCTCGCCGGGAACCGGCTCGGCACCGCCCTGCTGGCCGCGCAGACGCTCTTCTGGGCCCTGCGCTGGCTCTTCCAGTTCACGGTGTTCTCCCCGGAGCTGTGGCGCGGCGACCGGTTGCGGACCGCCGCCCACCTCGCCCTGTCGGTGCTGTGGACCTGGGTGACGGCCGTGTTCACCTGCGCACTGGTGGTGGTGCTCCGCGGCTGAGCACCACGTCCGGCGCGCCGTGGCGGCGTCCGGCCCCTTCGCCGACCGGGCCCCGAGGGGACGCCGAGGTCTGACGGGGCGTCACTCCGCTTCCACCGCTGGGAAGATGGGGGTTTGCCGCCGGTCGCCTTCCGGTCGTACGCTGACCGCCGGTCGCGGGGGCTCGGGGCCCTCCGCTGGCGTGCGCCCGGCCCCGCGCCGCACCGCTGCCGCCGCTCCCCTGGATGACCGATGATCGAAGCCTCCCTCTCCGCCGCGCCGTCCCTGTTCCCCGCGTTCGCCGTGCTCGGCGCGCTGTTCGGGACGGCGGCGTTCCTGCTGGCCCGGCGGCGGGAGCGGCCGCCGCTGGCACCGGTGCTGTTCGCCGTGGCGCTGGCGGGGGAGGTCGCGGTGACGCTGACGCCGACCACCGGCGGTTCGTCCGGGGAGCCCAACTGCACGTTCGGCGGCGGGATCTGGCGCACCGTGCTGGAGCAGCAGGGTCTGCTGAACACCGCGCTGTACGTGCCGCTGGCGGCGCTCGGCGTGTGGGCGTTCCGGCGGCCGCTGTCGGTGCTGGCCGGGTGCGCGGTGCTGTCCGCCGGGACGGAACTGCTGCAGACGCTGCTGGGGACGGGACGGGCCTGCGACGCCGCCGACTTCGTCGACAACTCCTCGGGCGCGCTGCTCGGCGCGCTGCTGGCCGTGGCCGCGGTGGCGCTGGCGCCGTCCTGGCGCGGCACGTTCGCGCCCGGGCGGGACGCGCTGCGGGCGCTGACCACCGCCGGGAGCGGCCTGGCGGCCGTCGCGCTGGTGGTGTGGCTGTTCGTCCCGGTGTACGACGCCCCGGAGACCGGCTCGCCCTTCCCGAACACGGTGGACACCGCGGGCACGGCGTACCGGCTGATGGACCGGCTGTTCGGGCCGGGCGGTCGGCTGGAGGTCACCTCCACGGTGTTCGACCCGGCGCTCTCCCGCTTCCCGCTGACCGAGGCGGCCGGCGACCGGGGCCGGTTCCGGTTCGAGGCGGTGAGCGGCCGGCTGGTCTCGGTCCAGTTCCCGACCCCGGCCCCGGCCCCGGACGGCACTGCCGCCTCCCCGCTGCCGGAAGAGCAACTCCTGCGGGCCGCAGGCGAGTTCGCCACCACCTGGTTCCCCGACCTGGCCGACGGCACCCGCCCCGCCCTCGCCCCGGCCCCGGCCCCGACCGGCTCGCCCGTCCCGGCGGGGGCCCGGCTGCTGACCTTCCACCGCCCGGCGAACGGCCTCCCGCCCTCGGGGCACCTGGAGGTCACCGTCTCGGCCTCCGGCCGGGTGCTGTCCGCGACCGCCTACCGCCCGGACGACCGGACCACCGGCTGACGACCGGACCACCGGCTGACGGGCGGCCCGCCCCTGACGCGGACGGCCTACCCCAGGGCCGGGATGACCTCCGCGCCGTACGCGTCGATGACGGCCTCGCGGGCGTCGTGCATCGCGTACACCGCGAACTGGTCGACGCCGAGTTCGCGCAGCGCGCGCAGCTTCTCGACGTGGGCGGCGACCGGGCCGAGCAGGCAGAAGCGGTCGACGACGGCGTCGGGGACGAAGTCGGTGGAGGGGTTCCCGGCGCGGCCGTGGTGGCTGTAGTCGTAGCCGTGCCGGTCCTTGATGTAGGCGGTGAGCTCCTCGGGGACGAGGCCGGAGTGCTCGCCGTACTTGGCGACCAGGTCGGCGACGTGGTTGCCGACCATGCCGCCGAACCAGCGGCACTGCTGGCGGGCGTGGTCGAGGTCGTCGCCGACGTAGGCGGGGGCGGCGACGCAGACGGTGACGGCGGCGGGGTCGCGGCCGGCCTCCTCGGCGGCCCGGCGGACGGCCTTGACCATGTGTTCGGTGAGGTAGGGGTCGGCGAGCTGGAGGATGAACCCGTCGGCCTTCCGCCCGGCGAGGGCGAGCGCCTTGGGGCCGTAGGCGGCCATCCAGACCGGCAGCCGGCCGTCCCGGATCCAGGGGATGCGGACCGGGTTGCCGTCGACCTCGGCCTCGCGCCCCTCGGCGAGGTCGCGGATGGCGTCGATGGCCGCGCTGAGCCGGGCGAGCGTGTTGGGGCGGCGCCCGGCCACCCGCATCGCCGAGTCGCCGCGGCCGATGCCGCACACCGTCCGGTTGCCGTACATGTCGTTGAGGGTGGCGAAGGTGGAGGCGGTGACCTCCCAGGTGCGGGTGCCGGGGTTGGTGACCATCGGGCCGACGTGCAGGCGTTCGGTGTGTTCCAGGATCCGGCTGTGGATGACGAAGGGCTCCTGCCAGAGCACGGCGGAGTCGAAGGTCCAACCGTGGCTGAAGCCGGCCCGTTCGGCGCGGCGCATCAGTTCGACGACCTCGGTGGCCGGCGGGTCGGTCTGCAGGACGAGTCCGAAGTCCACTGCGGGGGGCTCCTCGCGGAAGAGGGGGTGGTCAGAGGTACTGGCAGCTGGAGCGGGGCAGGAAGGCGCCGTGCCCGGGGCGGCCGAGGTAGTCGCCGCGGTCGAGCAGCACCTCCCCCCGGGAGAACACCGTCTCGACCCGTCCGGTGACGGTGCGGCCCTCGTACGCCGAGTAGTCGACGTTCATGTGGTGGGTGGCGGCGGAGAGGGTCTGCACGGCGTGCGGGTCGTAGATCACCAGGTCGGCGTCGGATCCGGGGGCGATGGTGCCCTTGCGCGGGTGGAGGCCGAACATCCGGGCGGGGGCGGCGCAGGCGAGTTCGATCCAGCGGCGGCGGCTGATCCGGCCCTCGACCACGCCCTGGTGCAGCAGGTCCATCCGGTTCTCGACGCCGGGCAGGCCGTTGGGGATCTTCGAGAAGTCGCCGCGCCCGAGCTCCTTCTGCCCCGTGAAGCAGAACGGGCAGTGGTCGGTGGAGACCACCTGGAGGTCGTCGGTGCGCAGGCCGCGCCAGAGCGCCGCCTGGTGGTCCTTCGGGCGCAGCGGGGTGGAGCAGACGTACTTGGCGCCCTCGAAGCCGGGTGCGGCGAGGTCGTCGGCGGACAGGAAGAGGTACTGCGGGCAGGTCTCGCCGAAGACCGGCAGGCCGAGGTCGCGGGCGGCGGCGATCTCGGCGAGCGCCTCGCGGGCGGAGACGTGCACCACGTACAGCGGCGCCCCGGCGACCCGGGCGAGCTGGACCGCCCGGTGGGTGGCCTCGGCCTCCAGCAGCGCCCGGCGGACCTCGCCGTGGTAGCGCGGGTCGGTCTCGCCCCTGGCCAGCGCCTGTTCGACCAGGACGTCGATGGCGGGGCCGTTCTCGGCGTGCACCATGGTGAGCGCGCCGAGTTCGGCGGCCTGCTGCATGGCGCGCAGGATCTGCCCGTCGTCGGAGTAGAAGACGCCGGGGTAGGCCATGAACAGCTTGAACGAGGTGACGCCCTCGCCGACCAGTCCGGGCATCTCGCGCAGCACCGACTCGTTGACGTCCGAGACGATCATGTGGAAGGCGTAGTCGACGGCGCAGTTGCCGTCGGCCTTGGCGTGCCAGTCGTCGAGCCCGGCGCGCAGCGAGGAGCCGCGGGTCTGGATCGCGAAGTCGACGACGGTGGTGGTGCCGCCCCAGGCGGCGGCCCGGGTGCCGGTGGCGAAGGTGTCGGCGGCGCGGGTGCCGCCGAACGGCATCTCCATGTGGGTGTGCGCGTCGACGCCGCCCGGGACGACGTACTTCCCGCTGGCGTCGAACACCTGGTCGACGCTCCAGTGCTGGCTGCCCGGCAGGGCGAGCGCGACGACCCGGCCGTCCTCGACCAGCACGTCGGCGGGCGTCTCCTCGGCGGCGGTGATCACCAGGCCGCCGGTGATCAGGGTGCGGGCCACCGCGCTCAGCCCTCGGTCAGCGGGCCGTAGGCGTCCGGCCGGCGGTCCCGGTAGAACGCCCACTGCTGGCGGACCTCGTCGATCAGCCCGAGGTCGAGGTCCCGGACGACGAGTTCCTCGCTCTTGTCGGAGGCCACCTCGCCGACGAACTGCCCGCGCGGGTCGACGAAGTAGCTGGTGCCGTAGAAGTCGTCGTCGCCGTACTCCTCGACGCCGACCCGGTTGATCGCCGCGACGAAGTACTCGTTGGCGACCGCGGCGGCGGGCTGCTCCAGCTGCCACAGGTACGCGGAGAGGCCGCGGCTGGTCGCCGACGGGTTGTAGACGATCTCGGCCCCGGCCAGGCCGAGCGCCCGCCAGCCCTCCGGGAAGTGCCGGTCGTAGCAGATGTACACGCCGACCTTGCCGACCGCCGTTTCGAACACCGGCCAGCCGAGGTTCCCGGGCTTGAAGTAGTACTTCTCCCAGAATCCGCGCACCTGGGGAATGTGGTGCTTGCGGTACTTCCCCAGGTAACTGCCGTCGGCGTCGATCACGGCGGCGGTGTTGTAGTAGAAGCCCGGCTTCTCGATCTCGTACACCGGTGCGACGATCACGATGCCCAACTCCCTGGCGAGCGCCCGCATCCGCCGCACCGTCGGCCCGTCCGGGACCGGCTCGGCCCACGCGTAGTGCTCGGGTTCCTGCACCTGGCAGAAGTACGGGGCGTTGAACACCTCCTGGAACCCGATGATCCCCGCCCCCTGCCCGGCGGCGTCCCGCGCGGCCCGTTCGGCGGCGTCCAGCATGGATTCCTTGTCACCCGTCCACGCGGTCTGGAACAGGGCGGCCCTGACGACACGACTCATGGCCGTAACTCCTCGGCTCGAAGGTGCGAAGGCGCAGCGGGGAAAGCGCGGTAGCGCTGTAGACCGTTGAGACTAGGAGCTTCGCGGCACATGGGTGGGTGCCACGCGGGAGGAGCGGGGGAAATCCGCTTTCCCGCGCATTCCTCCGATTTTCCGCCGCCCGCTCCGCCGAGCCTTTCCCGCCCTTCCGGTCCTTCGGAATGCTTTCGCCGTCCGCTCAGCGCGCGGCGGCGTCGGCGAGGGCCCGCAGGAGCAGCGCGGCGGAGGTGGCGCCCGGGTCCTGGTGGCCGGTGCTGCGCGGGCCGAGGTAGGAGGCGCGACCGCGGCGGGCCTGCAGGGGGGTGGTGTCGCGGGCGCCGCGTTCGGCGGCTTCGGCGGCCGCGGCGGTGGCCCGGGGCAGAGTGGCGCCGGTCGCGGCGGCGGCGCGCAGGGCGTCGACGGCCGGGGCGAGCGCGTCGACCAGCGTCTTGTCGCCCGGTTCGGCCCCGCCCAGCGCCCGGACGGCGGCGAGGCCGGCGGCCAGGGCGTCCGCGCAGGCGGCGGGGTCGGCGGCCGGCGGGAGTTCGGCCCCGGCCGCCCGGAACGCCTGCCCGTACAGCGGGCCGGAGGCGCCGCCGACCTTGGCCGTCAGCGTGCTGCCGACGGTGCGCAGCAGTGCGCCCGGGCTCTCGAAGCCGCCCTCGGGCGGGGCGTCGAGCGCGGCCAGGACGGCGGTGAAGCCCCGGCGGAGGTTGCTGCCGTGGTCGCCGTCGCCGATCGCCGTGTCGAGTGCGGTGAGGTGCCGCTCGGCGTCCTCGACGGCCGCGGCGGCGGCCCGGATCCAGGCTTCGGCGAGGGCGGTGTCGAGGGTCTCGTGCGTCATGGTGCGTCGCTTCTCCTGCCGGTGGGGGCGGGCCCGTTACGCGCGGACCAGCGCGGGGGTGTCGGCGGGGGCGTCCCACAGTTCCAGCATCAGGCGGTCCGCAACGGTCAGGGTGAGGGAGAAGCCGGCCGCGTCGAGACTGGTGACGTAGGAGCCGACCAGGGTGCGGGCGGGGGTGACGCCGTGCTCGGCGAGGCGGGCGGTGACGGCGGCGCACACCACGTACAGCTCGATCAGCGGGGTCGCGCCGAGGCCGTTGACCAGGACGATCGGCCGGTCGCCGGGGCCGGGCCGGTTCCCCTCCAGCACCGCGTCGACCACCGTCGCGGCCAACTCGTTCGCGGGGCGCAGCCGTTCGCGGCGGCGGCCGGGTTCGCCGTGGATGCCGACGCCGACCTCGATCTCGTCCTCGGCGAGGTCGAAGCCGGGGCGGCCGGTCTCCGGGTTGGTCCCGGCGGCGAGCGCGACGGCGAAGGAGCGGGAGGCCGCGACGACCCGCTCCCCCAGCTCCCGGACCTCCTCCAGGGCGGCGCCGCGCTCGGCGAGCGCACCGCAGGTCTTGTGCACCACCACGGTCGCACCGGTGCCCCGGCGGCCCGCGGCGGAGTCCCGCACGGCGACGTCGTCGTCGACCAGGACGGTGGCCACCCGGTGGCCCTGTTCGGCGGCGAGTTCGGCGGCCAGCCGGAAGTTCAGCACGTCGCCGGTGTAGTTCTTCACCACGAACAGCACGCCCGCGCCGCTGTCGGCGGCCTGCGCGGCGGCCAGGATCCGGTCCGGCGGCGGCGAGGTGAACAGCTCGCCGGGGCAGGCCGCGTCCAGCATGCCCGGGCCCACGAAGCCGACGTGCAGCGGCTCGTGGCCGGAACCGCCGCCGGACACCAGCGCCACCTTTGGCCCCGCCGGGCGCACCGCCCGGGAGACCACCCGGCGTTCGAAGTCCACCGCGAGCGCGGGGTGAGCGGCGGCGAGCCCGGCCAGGGCGTCGTCGACGACGCTCCCCGGGCTGTTGATCAGCTTCTTCACGGCGGGCGTGCTCCTTCGTCCGTGCGCGGCTGACGGGTGCGGCTGACGGGTGCGGCTGACGGGTGCGGCTGACGCTACCCCAGCCCTCCGGCGGTACGGCCGAACCGCGGCCCCGCGCGGCGCGCCCGGCGCCGGGGGCGGCCGCCGGTAGGCTGCGCCGCATGCGCGCTCCGGTCGCTCTGGTCCTGGTCTCCCACAGCGCGCTCCTGGCCCGGGGCGTGCACGAGCTGCTCGCCGAACTCGCGCGCGACGTACCGGTGTTGATCGCGGCGGGCACCGAGGACGGCTCGCTCGGCACCGGCTACGACCCGATCGCCCGCGCGGTGCGCAGTGCCGCGGCGGGCGGCGCGGGCGCCCTGGTGCTGGCCGACCTCGGCAGCTCGGTCCTGACCGCCGCCCTGGTCCTCGCCGACCTGGCCCTACCGGACACCGCCCTCGCCGACGCCCCGTTCGTCGAGGGCGCGGTGGCCGCCGCCGTCACCGCGGCCGCCGGCGCCCCGCTCCCGGAGGTCCTGGCGGCGGCCGAGCAGGCTCGCGGCTTCCGCAAGCGCTAGCCGTTCCGCCCGGCGCGGGCGGGGACGCGGGGCGGCGGCCGTCAGTGCTCCTCCGGGTCGGACCCGTCCGCCCCGGGCCCGGGGCCGTCGCGGTGGGTGAAGGCCAGGGCGCCGCCGACGACACCGATGATGATCAGCGCGACGGCGATGCTGATCCCGCCGGCGTGTTCCCAGTAGACGTCGCTCAGGTTGATCAGGTTGGCGGTCTCGTCGATGACCAGTGCGGTGCCGATGCCGTAGGCCAGGCCCATCCAGGTGCGCCAGCGCGGCGAGCGTTCGACCAGGCCGAGCGCGCCGACGATCATCAGGACGAGGATGCCCCACACGTAGTGGTGGAGGTGGACGCCGCCCGCCGAGACGTTCCCCACGCCGGCGGCGTCGACGTGGATCAGCCAGGTCAGCAGCCGCAGGAAGCCGAAGGTGAGGGTGAACCCCCACCAGGCCAGCACCAGGCCGCGGCGGGTGGGGGAGACCTCCCGCCACCGGCGGGGGCGGCGGCGGTCCGGCCCCTGCGGGGACGGCTGCTCCTGCTCCTGTTCGGGGGGTGCGTCCATCCGCCGACCCTAGCCCGTCGGCACGGCGCCGGGCCCGTACGCCACGGCCCCGTCCGGCCCGGTCATGCCCGCACGGCCCGTCCCGCCCGCGCGGGCATGACCGGGCGCCGCCGGGGCAGCCGGGTCCCGGGAGGGGATCGACGCGGACGAACGGAGGAGGCGGTTGTGACCGGCGGACTGTGGGACTACGAAGGTGCCGAGGGCTACCTCGCGGGATCGGACCTGACCGGGTACCGGGTCGAGGCGACCGACGGGCACATCGGCCGGGTCGACGCGCACACCGAGGACGTCGGCGCGGGCTACCTCGTGGTCGACACCGGCCCGTGGATCTTCGGCCACGAGGTGCTGCTCCCGGCCGGCACCGTCACCCGGGTCGACCACGACGGGAGGACCGTGTTCCTGGACCGCACCAGGGACGAGGTGAAGAACTCGCCCGCCCGCGACGGCGGCCACCACGGCGACGACCCGGCCTACCGCGACCGGCTCGGCGGCTACTACAGCGGCGGGAACCTCTGACCCGCCCGCCCGGGGACGCCCCCGCCCGGCCGCCCGGGTCGGCGGCTCAGCCGGCCAGGACGGGCAGCAGGCGGTCGAGGGCGCGGCGGGTGCGGGTGGCGGCGAACGGGTCGCGCAGGAGCTGCAGGGCCTGGTTGAGGGCCAGGTAGATGCCGGTGAGCTCGTGGACGACCTGCTCGGGGTCAGTGTCGGCGGGCAGCTCCCCGGCCTCGACGGCGAGCCGGACCTCGCCGGCCAGTCGGCGGCGCCAGACCATCAGCAGCCGGGCGACGGTGCGGCGGACCGGGCCGTCGTGGGCGTCGAACTCGATCGAGGCGGTGGTGAACAGGCAGCCGCCGGGGAAGACCTCGCGGGCGTGGTCGAGGTAGTCGATCCAGTTCTGGCAGACGGCGCGCAGGCGGCGCAGGCCGGGTTGGGCGGCCGAGGCCGGGTCCCAGACCAGGGCGGTGAAGAGGGCGGAGGCCCGTTCCAGGGTGGCCAGTTGGAGGGCTTCCTTGGTGCCGAAGTGGCCGAGCACGCCCGCCTTGGACAGCCCGAGGTCACCGGCCAGCCGCCCGATGGTCAGCCCCTCCAGCCCGTCCACCGAGGCGAGCGCGACGCTCCGGTCGATGATCCGGGCCCGGGTCCGACGGGCCTCGACCACGGTGCTGCGCGGACTCATCGCCCTCCTCCGTAACTCCGCCTGGTCCGGACGCTCCGATCCGCGCCCCGGCCCGAAATCCTACGGCGTGCACCGCCGGACCGCGGCGGACCGCGCCCGCCCGCTCCGTCCCGGCCGCGCTACGGCGGACCGGCCGCGTCCCGGTGGCCCGGCTCCCCGTCCCGGGTCGAGCCGCGGCGGGTCACCGCCCGGGGCGGTACTCCATCAGCAGGTCCCCGTCCCCGTTCCCGTCCCCGTCCCCGCCCGCGACCCGCCGGAACCCGGCCTTCTCCCAGGCCCGCACGGCCCGGACGTTCGCCGCCGCCGGATCGACCGTCACCCGCCGCCACCCCAGCTCCCCGCACAGGTGGGCGAGCAGCGCCCGGGCGGCGTCCGGCCCCAGGCCCCGGCCCTGAGCGGCCGGGACCAGCACCAGGTCGATGCCGCCGCCGTCCGGCCCGGCCCGCCGGTACTGGGCGTAGCCCACCGGTGCTCCCCCGGCGAGCACCAGGAAGGACTCCACCTCCGGACGGCGCCGCCCCAGGTACTTCGCGGCGACCTCCGCGCGCGGCAGCGGCGTCCCGCCCCAGTGCTCGACGAACCCGGGATCGGCGAACCAGCCGGCCAGCAGGTCGAGGTCCTCCTCGCGGGTCGGAACGAGCCGGGTCGACTCCCCGACCGGCCCGGGCCCGTCACCCACCGCCCGCTCCCCCGTCCGGCCGGCGGCGGCGCGGGCGCCGTTCCGCCGCCGTGCGTGCCCGTACGGCGGCAGCGGCGGGTCGTCGGGGGCGGTCACCAGGGGTGCCGGTCTCGATCCTCTGCACGCCCCGGAGCCTGGCAGCCCCGGCGGCCCGGCGGCAAGGGCCTCAGCAGTCGCGGTCCCAGCGGCAGGGCTCGACGTCCTGGACGCCGGGCAGGGCGGCGATCAGCTCCTGCAGGGCCCGGGTCTCGTCGGGGGTGCCTTCGAGGTGGCGGACGGTGAGCACCCGGCCGGGGCGGTCGCGGCGGTCCTTGAGGACGACCGTCGTGGCGCCGTGCCCGAGGCCCGAGCCGTCGTACCGCAGCGCCGGGGGCCGCGGCCCGGGGCCCAGCAGCGGGCTGTCCTCGCGGAGGGTGGCGGCGAACCCGTCGGGCCGCTGCGGGGCGGGCTCGGCGTCCCGCAGTCCCTGGACGAGGAGCCAGCCCGTGAGGCAGCAGGTCGCGGTGGTCAGCAGGACGCCGAACGGGAGCGGGACGCGGTGCGGCCGGTCGGCGCGGCGCCGGGGGCGGGCCTGGCGGCCGGCGGCGACCAGGACGAGGGTGGCCGGGGTCAGCGTGAACGTCCCGAGCAGGGAGCACCACAGCGAGAGCACGAACAGGGACCAGCCGATGGCCGGGCAGAGCGTCCGGAAGGACCGCGCGTCCCGGCAGGACAGCGGCACCGCGAGCAGCAGCACGCCGGCCAGCACCAGGAAGCCGATGCCGCCCGCCGTGCCGAGCGTGAGGACCCCCCAGCCCACCGCGGGCGCGCTGCACAGCACCGCCAGCCCGGCCAGCACCCGGGCCGACCCGGGCACCGGCCCCGCTCCCCCGGCGTACGACACTCCGCCCACCCCCATATTGAACGCGTTCAAATATGCTGGACGGAACGTACCAGAACCCGTTCCGCCCCCGACACCCGGTCGGCTTCCGGTCGGCCTCCGGTCGGACGGGGACTGTCGGCGGCGGTCCGTAGGGTGCCCGCGTGAACATCGACGATCTCTGCTGGCAGGTCCGCCACCACGCCGGCGTCCCCCCGCGGATGGTGCGGGCCCTCCTCGACCTGGGGCAGTCGGAGCTGCTGGTCCGGGCCGCGCGGGAGCGCGGGGACTGGAACTGCGCGGAGGCGGCGGCCCGGGCACTGGCCGCGGCCGGTGAGTTCGACCGGGCGCTGGCGCTGCTGGACCCGTTCACCGAGATCGGCTGGCGGGCCGCCGAGTGGGTCACCGCCGAGGTCATGATCAGCCGGGGCGAGGCGGACGAGGCGCTCGCGATGGTCCGCCCGGACGCGGCCGAGCTGGGCGACGGCCGGGTCTGCGCCCGCTACGCCGAGCTGCTGGCGCGGGCCGGGCGGACCGAGGAGGCCGTCGAGCTGCTGACCCCCCACCTCGGGGAGCGCCGGTTCCGGTCCCACCTGGTCGAGCTGACCGAGGGTCGGGGGTGCGACGACCTGGTGCTGGACGCGCTCACCCGGGCGGCGGAGCACCCGGAGGAACACCCGGCGGGCCCGCCGGACGGGGCGGGCGCGGTCTGCGAGCGGTGCGGCCGGGCGGGCGGAGCGGCCGGGCGGGGCGACCGCTGGGACGTGCTGCTCCTGATCTCCCGGGTCCTGGAGCGGGCCGGGCGGGCGGACCGGGCCGTCGAGCTGCTGCGCGCCGAGACGGCCTCGGGCCGGCGCCACCCCGTCGGCTTCCCGGAGCACTACGCGCGCCTGCTCGCCCGGCAGGGCCTGGTCGAGGAGTTGGGCGCCCTCGCCGCCGCGGACCACTACCCGGCCTTCGAGGTGTACGCGAGGGCGCTGGAGGACGCGGGGCGGGCGGACGAGGCGGAGGCCCTGCTGCGCGCGGAGGTCGAGGCCCACGACCACCCGATGGACCGCACGGCGCTGATGCACCTGCTCGTCCGCCGGGGAAGGACCGACGAGGCCGTCGAGGTCGGCCGGCCCACCTACGCGTACGACGACTGCTGGAACCTGCTCCCCTGGGCGCTGGAGCTGCTCGTCGACGACGGCCGCCCCGACCGGGCGCTCGAACTCCTGGGCACCCTCACCGGGGCGTACGTCGCGGAGCACCCGGACCAGGTCGGCCGCCTGCGGCTCCGGCTGCTGGGCGCGGCCGGCCGCTGCCCGGAGGGCATCGCGGAGGCCACCGCCCTCAACCGGCGGCAGCCCGGCGCGTGGGACACCGCGCTGGCCGGACTGCTGGAACGGGACGGCCGCCCGGAGGAGGCCCTCGCGCTGCTCCGCTCGTCCACCCACCCGTCGGCCCGCCGCGACCTGGCCGACCTGCTGCTCCGCCTCGGCCGCCCGGCCGAGGCCCTCGCCGCCGTCCCCACCGTCGCCGAGCAGCGCGCGGCCGCC
>NZ_JBSGET010000189.1:0-12880 GCF_053603035.1 Kitasatospora sp. NPDC004272
ATGGTACTGCAGGGGGGACCCTGTGGGAGAGTAGGACGCCGCCGAACAATCATTGTGGGAAAGCCCCCCGACGGGACGTCGGGGGGCTTTTTCGCGTTCCCGGGGAGTTACTGCGGGCCGACGCCCGGGACGATCAGGCCCGTTTCGTAGGCGTAGATCACCGCCTGGGCGCGGTCCCGGGCGCCGAGTTTGGCGAATATGCGGCTGACGTGGGTCTTCACCGTCTGTTCCACGACCACCAGTCGGGCGGCGATCTCGGTGTTGGAGAGGCCCCGGGCGAGGAGGACCAGGACCTCGGTCTCCCGTTCGGTGAGGCCGGAGGCCCTGTCGCGCGGGACGAGGGGGACCCGGGAGCGGACGAAGTCCTCCACGAGCCGGCCGAGGACCTGGGGGTCGATCAGTGCGTTGCCGTCGGCCACGGTGCGGACGGCGTGGGCGAGTTCGCCGGGCGGGGCGTGCTTGAGGAGGAAGCCGCTGGCTCCGCTGCGGAGGGCCTCGTAGACGTACTCGTCCAGGTCGAAGGTGGTGAGCATGATGACCCGGGGGGCGGGGGACGGGGCGTCCGGGCGGGGGGTGAGGAGTTCGCGGGTGGCGGTGAGGCCGTCGACGGTGGGCATGCGTACGTCCATGAGCACCACGTCGGGGCGGGTCGCTGCGACCAGCGCGGGGACCTGGTCGCCGTCGGCTGCTTCGCCGACCACTTCGATGTCGGGTTCGGAGTCGAGCAGGGCCCGGAAGCCGGCCCTGATCATGTGCTGGTCGTCGGCGATCACGACGCGGATCGTCACTGGGGGGCGCTCTCTCTGTCGGGGCTGGTGGGGATCGTCGCGGAGACCCGGAAGCCTCCGTCTGGGGTGGGCCCGGCTTCGGCGGTGCCACCGCAGGTGGCGGCGCGTTCCTTGATGCCGCGCAGGCCGTGGCCGGAGCCGGGGGTGGCGGCCGTGGTGGCGCCGGCCGGGGGGCGGGCGTTGCTGACGCGTAGGTGCAGGCTGGCGGCGTGCTGGGTGACCGTGATGCTGACGGGGGCGCCGGGGGCGTGGCGGATGGCGTTGGTGAGGGCTTCCTGGACGATCCGGAAGGCGGCCAACTGCGTGGTGGGGGTGACCTGTTGATGGTCCGGCAGGGAGGATTCGAGGCGTACGTCGGCGCCGGTGCTCCGGACGCCGGCGACCAGGTCGGGGAGTTGGGCGAGGCCGGGGAGGGGAGTGCGGGCGGCTTCGGTGGTGTCGGGGGCGTCCTCGCGGAGTAGGCGCAGGACCCGGCGCATCTCGTTGAGGGAGCTGCGGGCCTCTTCGGCGATGGCGGCGAGCTCCTCGCGGACGTCCTGGTCGGCGGCGGCGGACGGGACGCGGTAGGGGGCGCTGTCGGCCCGGGCCACGACGACCGACAGGTGGTGGGCGACGACGTCGTGCAACTCGCGGGCGAGGCGGGCGCGTTCTTCGAGGCGGACCCGGCGGGCGCGTTCGGCGGTGGAGTCCGCGCGTTCGCGGGCCAGGTCGCGGGCGGTCTCGGCGCGGGCGCCGGCCAGTTCGCCGACGAGGGCCGCGGCGGCGGAGACGACGGCGAACGGCAGCAGGTCGGCCGGGCCGCCGCGGTCGGGCAGCAGGGCGACCAGGGCGGCGCCGGGGAGTTGGCTCGCCGTCCAGCCGGCGGCGAGGGCGCGGCGCCGGCGGGGGGTGCCGCCGGGGTGGCGCAGGCCCAGCAGCACGAGGGTGACGGACTGGACGAGGATCGAGGTCACCGGCCAGGGCCAGGGCTCGTTCGGGCCGACCGGGACCAGCAGGGCCGAGCCGGTCCCGCAGGCGGCGGCGGAGACCGCGGCGGTCGTGGTGCGGGGCCACTTCCAGACCAGCGGCAGCGGGGCGCAGCGGAGCACCAGCAGGGTCAGCGGCAGTGCGTTGGTGAGGTGGGCGGACCGGTAGTGCTGGGCCACGTCGAAGGCGCCCAGCACGGCCAGCAGGAGCAGCCCCGCGGCCCACCACAGGCTCTGCGAGCCGCCCCGCCGTCCGTGCACCGGAATCCCCCGATTCGTTCGTACCGCCCGGAGTTTACGCGTCGGGCGCGGTGCGGGGGCGGGCTTCACAGTTGGTGGACCCAGGCCACCACGAGGACCGCTCCGCCCGCGCAGGCGGCCAGCGCGGCGGGCCAGGCCCAGGCGCCGGGGCGCTCGCCGCGCAGCAGGTGGGCGCCCAGTCGGGTGTCCAACTCGGCGACCAGCCACAGCAGTCCGAGGGCGGCGGCGGCGAAGGGCAGGCTGATGGCGGCGTGGGCGAGCCAGGCGCCGGCCAGGCTCGGGCCGCCCCAGGAATGGTCGTACGGGCCGGGCTCGACGAAGCCGTAGAGGAGGCCGCGGAGGACGAGGAGCACCTCGACGCCGACGGCGACCAGGGCGAGGGCGCCGAGCGGCAGGCCGACGGCGGCGTGCAGCAGGGTGCGGGCGCGACGGGGGCGGCGGCCGGTCAGGGCGGAGGCGCCCCGGGCCAGGCTGAGCGGGAGCAGGGCGGCGGCTCGGCCGAGCGAGCGGGAGGCGGTGGTCATGGCTCGACGGTAGGCAACGGGGGCGCCGCGGTCGTCACACCGGGGAGCGGGCTCCGGACCCCGTACCGGAGTAGGGGGTCAGAGCCGGCCGGCGGCCTTGAGGGCGAGGTAGGCGTCGGAGAGGGCGGGGGCGATGGACTCCGGCGGGGCGTCCAGGACGGTGACGCCGCGGCGGGTGAGGAGGTCGGCGGTGCGGCGGCGGTCGGCCCGGGTCTGTTCGGCGGCGGCGGCGCCGTAGACGTCCTCGACGGTGATGCGCGGGGCGCGGACGAGTTCGTCCAGGCGCGGGTCGGCGACCGAGGCGAGGACGACCTCGTGGCGCTTGGTGAGGAGCGGGACCTGGGGGAGCAGGTGCTCCTGGATCTGGTGCGCGTCGAGGCCGGTGAGCAGGACGATCAGGGAGCGCTGCGGGGCCATCCGCAGGGCGGTGGAGGTGAGGGCGCGCAGGTCGGTCTCGATCAGGGCCGGTTCGAGCAGGGCCATCGCCTCGGTGAAGGCGGGGAGCACCTCGGAGGGGGAGCGGCCGGCGACGGCGGCGCGGCGGTGGAGGTCGTGGGCGAGCAGGTCGACCCGGTCGCCGGCCTTGGTGGCGAGGGCGGTGAGCAGCAGGGCGGCGTCCAGGGCGGCGTCCAGCCGGGGAGCGTCGCCGACGCGGCCGGCGGAGGTGCGGCCGGTGTCGAGGACGATCAGGACGTGCCGGTCGCGCTCGGGGCGCCAGGTGCGGACGGCGACGGTGCTGCGGCGGGCGCTGGCGCGCCAGTCGATGGAGCGGACGTCGTCGCCGGGGAGGTACTCGCGCAGGGAGTCGAACTCTGTGCCCTGGCCACGGGTCAGGACCGAGGTGCGGCCGTCGAGTTCGCGCAGCCGGGCGAGCCGGGAGGGCAGGTGCTTGCGGCTGGCGAAGGGGGGCAGGGCGCGGACCCGCCAGGGGGCGTCCAGGGTGGCCTGCCGGCCGGCCAGGCCGAGCGGGCCGAGCGAGCGGACGGTGACCCTGCCGGAGTGGTGGTCGCCGCGCCGGGTGGGGGCGAGCACGGTGCTCAGCCGGCGGCGCTCGCCCGCCGGGACGGTGACGCGGTGCCGGGAGGCGGCCGTCGCGGTGCCGGGGGCCCAGGCGGACGGGTACCAGGCGTCGCGGATCCGGGCGCGCAGCGGGCGGCCGGAGGGGTTGCTGACGAGCAGGTCGACGCTGGTGGCCTCGCCGAGGCGGACGGTCGGCTCGCCGGAGCGTTCCAGGCCCAGGCGGCGGACGGGGGCGGCCAGCAGCAGGTCGACGGTGACGGCGGCGAGCAGGGGCAGCGTGACCGCGCCGATGCCCGTCCAGGAGGGGAGGAGCAGACCGACCAGGAGGGCGCCGAGGGCGGCGATGAGGGCCGTGCGGCCGGTCAGGGCCATGGGGTGGCTGGGCTCGCTTTCTGGGGGTGGGGTCGGCGGGGGCCGGGGCGCGGGGACCCGGCCCGGGCGGGCTACCGGGGCGCGGGCGTCTGGGCGAGGACGGCCTGGATGACGCTGTCGGCGGTGGTGCCCTCCATCTCGGCCTCGGCGCGCAGCTGGACGCGGTGGCGCAGGGTGGGCAGGGCGAGCGCCTTGACGTCGTCGGGGGTGACGTAGTCGCGGCCGGCCAGCCAGGCCCAGGCCCGGGAGGTGTTGAGCAGGGCGGTGGCGCCGCGCGGGGAGACGCCCATGGCGAGCGAGGGCGACTGCCGGGTGGCCCGGACCAGGTCGACGATGTAGGCGAGCACCTCGGGGGAGACGGTCAGCTTCGCGACCTGGGCGCGGGCGGCGGCCAGGTGCGCGACGCCCGCGACCGGGCGGACGCCGGCCGAGGCGAGGTCGCGCGGGTCGAAGCCGTTGGCGTGCCGGGACAGGACCTGGAACTCCTGGTCGCGGGTCGGCAGCGGGAGGATCAGCTTCATCAGGAAGCGGTCGAGCTGGGCCTCGGGCAGCGGGTAGGTGCCCTCGTACTCGACCGGGTTCTGGGTGGCGGCGACCAGGAACGGCTCGGGGAGCTTGCGGGGCTCGCCGTCGACGGTGACCTGGCGCTCCTCCATGGCCTCCAGCAGGGACGCCTGGGTCTTGGGCGGGGTGCGGTTGATCTCGTCGGCGAGCAGCAGGTTGGTGAAGACCGGGCCGGGCTGGAAGGAGAACTCGGCGGTGCGGGTGTCGTAGACCAGCGAGCCGGTGACGTCGCCGGGCATCAGGTCGGGGGTGAACTGGATCCGCTTGGTCTCCACGTCGAGGGCGGTGGCCAGGGTGCGCACCAGCAGGGTCTTGGCGACGCCGGGGACGCCCTCCAGCAGGACGTGGCCGCCGCAGAGCAGGGCCACGACGATGCCGGTGACGGCGGCGTCCTGGCCGACCACGGCCTTGGCGATCTCCTCGCGCAGGCCGGTGAGGGCGGCGCGGGCGTCGCCGGACGGGGCCGGGACGGTCTTGAGCAGCTGGTCGGTCACGGCTGTCGTACCTGCCATTCCATGTCGTCGAGGTCGTCGGCGAGCCGCAGCAGTGCGGCGTCGTCGGTGGGGGCCGGGCCGTACAGCAGGTGCTGGAGGTCGGCGGCGGGGCGTCCGAGCCGGGCGGCCGCGGCCTCGGTGAGGGCGGCCGGGTCGGGATCCCGGGAGGTGTGCGGGAGGCCGAGGGCGGCGGCGGTGCGGCGGCGGGCGGCGCGGCGCAGCGTCTCGGCGGCGTGGCCGCGGGCGTTGGCGCGGCGGTAGAGCCGGGCGCGGCCCTCGGTGGTCTCGGAGGCGCGGACCACGGCGGGGAGCCGTTCGGTGAGCACCGGGCCGAGGCGGCGGCCGCGCCAGGCGACGGCGAACAGGCCGGCCACGACGAGCTGCAGGGTGCCCCAGTACCAGCCGTCCGGGATGTAGTCGGTGATGCCCCGGGGGCCGTCGGCGTCGGCGGCCTGCCGGCCGGTGCGGTCGAGGGTCTGCCAGACCAGGTTCGGGTGGGCGCCGAGCAGGCCGAGGGCGAGGGCGGCGTTGCCGTCGTGGCCGAGGGCCCTGTTGGTGAGCGCGTCGCCGCTGCCGAGGACGATCACCTGCTGGTCGCCGCGGGTGCGGCTGACCAGGGTGGTGCGGCTCCCGGCGGGGTAGCAGGCGGTGTCGCCGGGGCGGCCCTCGTAGCTCTGGCCGTCGACGGCGGCGGGGCCGGCGTTGACGGCCTCGGGCAGCGTGCAGTCGGGGGAGAGCGCGGTGTAGCTGCCGGTGGGGTAGCTGGAGGCGGTGACGCCGGGGGCGAAGGCGTTCAGCAGGGGCTGCTCGGGGGCGATCAGGACCAGGCGGGTGCGGTCGCCGCGGGTGATCGAGGCGAGTTCGGCGAGGTGCTGGTAGGCGAGCTCGTCGGGGTAGGTGAGGACGACGGTGGTGTCCTCGGCGTGCAGCGCGTCGGTGAGTTCGTCGGTGCCGGAGGCGGTGCGCGAGGAGATGCCGTGCTGCCGGAGCAGCTGGTCGACGGCGCGGGTGCCGGTCGGGTCGCCGGCCCGCGGGTCGAGCGGGTAGTAGACGGACTTGCCGGGGATGCTCGCGACCAGGGCGCCGGCCAGCAGCAGGACCAGGACGCTCAGCACCCACCAGCGGGCGCGCCGCCAGCGCCCGGTGCGGGCGGGGACGGGCCCGGGCGCGCCGTCGGCGAAGCCGGTCTCGGCGGTTTCGGCGGTGGCGGGGGGTGGGGCGGTGGTGGTCATGCGGTTCCTCCGCCGGCCGGGACGGGCTGGGGGCGGGTGCGGCCGAGGGTGCGGTCCAGGTCGGCGAGCAGCTGGTAGGCGCGTTCGTCGGCGGGGCGTTCGCCGAAGGCGACGTCGTCGAACAGCCTTGCGGCGGAGGCCAGTTGGGTGGCCTGCTGGGGCAGGGCGCGGCCGGCTTCGGCGGCGGCCTCGTCGGCGGTGCGGCCGGGGCGGGGGGAGAGCACGGTGCGTTCCTCCAGGCCGCGGACCAGGGCGCGCATCTGCTCGCGGACGGCGTCCTCCCAGGCGCCGCGGGCGGCGTGCGCGGCGGCGTCGGCGCGGTGCTCGGCGGCGCTGCGCGGGCCCTGGGCGCCGGCGAACAGCGTGCCGCCCGAGCGGGCGGCCCGGCGCGGTGCGCCGTAGCGCCGCCAGGCCACGAAGCCCAGGACGAGCAGGACGACCAGCAGGACGGCGAGCGCGGCGTTGCCGCTGCCGCCCAGGGGCGCGCCGATGTCGTCCAGGGCCCGGCTGAACTGCTCCCTGATCCAGTCGTAGCAGCGTTGGACCAGCCCGGGCTCGTGCTGGTGGTAGACGGCCTTGCGGAGCTCCTCCTGCGCGGCCTCGCGGGCCGCGTCGCGCGGCACTTCGACGGGGGCGCCGTCGGTGAGCAGCGCCCCTCCCCCCGGGAATCCCATGCGGTCAGGCCCCCGGCGGGGTGGCCGCGGCGGACGGGCCGTAGCCGGGCAGGCCGGCGGTGCGGGCGAGTTCCAGGTCGAGGGCCTCGCGGCGGATCCGCTGGTCGGTGTAGATCAGGGCCTCCAGGGCGCCGCCGAGCGGGATGGTGACGGTGCCGGCGACGATGCCGAAGACGGCGAGGACGGCGATGCCGATCGCGGCGCCGCCGTCGCTGGCGGCGCCGGCCACCCCCTCGACGACCATGGCGGCGATCTCGCCGGGGACGAGCAGCACGGCGCCGACCAGGCCCAGGCAGATCCGGAACAGCAGCAGCAGGCCGAAGATCCGCCACCAGGCCCGGCGGGTCAGCCGCCAGGAGCGCTTGACCGCGCCGAGCACGGGCTGCTGCTCCAGCACCAGCGCGGGCACGGCCAGGGTCAGCCGGACCGCCAGCCAGACCACCGGCGGCAGGGTGAGCACCATCAGGGCCACCAGCGCGGGCTGGTCGCTGACGGCGGCGAGCACGAACAGCGGGACGACCGCGACGGCGATCGCGCCGACGGTGATCCCGGCCAGCAGCAGGCAGAGCAGCAGCAGCCGGCCGAGCCGGGGGCGGACCCGGGCCCACGCCTGGGCCGGCGAGGTGTCGCGGCCGAGCAGCCCGTCGGCGACCACGGGGGCGATCAGGCCGGAGGCGAGCACGCCGAAGAACACCTCAAGCGGCCACAGGTAGCTGCCGGAGAACAGGGCGGCGGGCTCGGTGCCGTTGACGTGGATCCACCAGTCGATGTTCGCCTGGATCACCTGGAGGACCACGGCGAGGACCAGGCTGAGCCCGAACGCGGCCCGCCAGTTGCGCCGGACCAGGGCGAACGCGCCGTCCATCAGTTCGCCGAAGCCGAGCGGCCGCAGCGGGATCAGGCCGATGCCCGGGCCGCCCTTCCCGGCCGGAGCGGCCGGAGCGGCGGTTCCGGCCGGGGCGGTCGGCGGGGCGAGGAGGGCGGCGGGTGCCGGGGGAGCCGAGTGGCCGGTTCCGGCGCCGCCGGACGGTGGTTCGGGAGAACCGGGTGAGGTCCAACCCGGGGTCTCGGTCATCGACGCTCCTCGTCGGGGCACCCTGGCTCGGGTGCTTCGGGGTGCTTATCGTGCCATGGTGCGCACGCGTACCCCAGGGGTATCCCGTTGCTGATCCACAACGGTCCGGACAAGGCATCCGAGCCACAACCTTTGCGATGGTATGACTGGTTCGGCGAGCAGTCGGGAGAGCGCAACGGCGCACCCGTGCGGCGCAGGTCACATTCGCGTGATGAGAAGATGGAGACATGAAGGGACGTGTCCTCGTCGTCGATGACGACACCGCACTGGCCGAGATGCTCGGCATCGTGCTGCGTGGTGAAGGTTTTGAGCCGTTTTTCGTCGCTGACGGGGACAAGGCGCTGGCCGCCTTCCGGGAGACCAAGCCGGACCTCGTACTGCTCGACCTGATGCTGCCCGGACGGGACGGCATCGACGTCTGCCGGCAGATCCGGGCCGAGTCGGGCATCCCGATCGTCATGCTGACCGCGAAGACCGACACGGTCGACATCGTGGTCGGCCTGGAGTCGGGCGCGGACGACTACGTGACCAAGCCGTTCAAGCCCAAGGAACTGGTCGCCCGGGTGCGTGCCCGGCTGCGCCGGGCCGAGGAGCCCACCCCCGAGCAGCTGACCATCGGCGACCTGGTGATCGACGTCGCCGGGCACTCGGTCAAGCGCGAGGGCCGGGGCATCCCGCTGACCCCGCTGGAGTTCGACCTGCTGGTCGCGCTGGCCCGCAAGCCCTGGCAGGTGTTCACCCGCGAGGTGCTGCTGGAGCAGGTCTGGGGCTACCGGCACGCGGCGGACACCCGCCTGGTCAACGTGCACGTGCAGCGCCTGCGCTCCAAGATCGAGAAGGACCCGGAGCGCCCGGAGATCGTCGTCACCGTGCGCGGTGTCGGGTACAAGGCCGGGCCCAGCTGAGGATGAGCGAGACCGGGGCTGACCACTCCCCGTCGGACGACCGGTCCGGCGGGGAGAACGCTGTGCGCGGGGACGTGCTGAGTTCCACCACCGGCAGGCCGCGCCGGCGCCGGTGGTGGGCCGTGCTGCTCGCACCGCTTGTCCGCCCCTTCCGGCACCCGGTGGGCCGGGTGCTGGCGCTCTACCGCCGCTCGATCCAGCTGCGGGTGGTCGCAATGACCCTGCTGCTGTCCTTCGTCGTGGTGCTGGTGCTCGGCGTGGTGGTGGTCGCCCAGGTGCGCACCGGCCTGCTGGAGGCCAAGCAGAAGTCCGCGCACGGGCAGGCCCTCGGCGGCTTCCAGATCGAGCAGGACAAGATCAACGAGGCGATCAACCTGCAGGCCAAGGCCGGCGCGACCGCCGACCCGACCCGCGACCAGATCAACGCCTGGCTGACCAAGCAGGTCTCCGACCTGGCCTCCGGCGGCTCCGGCGTCTACTCGGTGATCGCCCTCGCCCCCGACGACCAGGAGGTCAGCGCCCCCAGCGCCGGACTGCGCGGCGCCCGCTACTCCGGCACGATCCTGCCCGACTCGATCACCCCCGAGCTGCGCGCCAAGGTCGCCGCCGACCCGACCAACCCGCAGGAGCAGCCGGTCAAGCTGCACCGCGCCCCGAACAGCCAGACCCCGCCCGGCGACGACAAGGGCCTGGCGATCGGCAAGCAGTTCACCGGCCCGGACGGCAAGCCGTACCAGCTGTACTACGTCTTCTCCTTCTACCAGGAGACCTCCACCCTCAACCTGGTGATCGGCACCCTGGCCACCGCCGGGCTGTTCCTGGTGATCCTGCTCGGCTGCATCGCCTGGGTGGTGGTCCGCCAGGTCGTCACGCCGGTCCGGATGGCCGCCGGGATCTCCGAGCGGCTCGCCGCCGGCCACTTCGACGAGCGGATGAAGGTCACCGGCACCGACGACATCGCCCGCCTCGGCGAATCGTTCAACCGGATGGCCAACGGCCTGCAGGCGCAGATCCGCAAGCTGGAGGAGCTCTCCCGGGTGCAGCGCCGCTTCGTCTCGGACGTCTCGCACGAGCTGCGCACCCCGCTGACCACCGTCCGGATGGCCGCCGACCTGATCTACGACAGCCGCGAGGACCTGGACCCGATGGCGGCCCGCTCCGCCGAGCTGCTCCAGGACCAGCTGGACCGCTTCGAGTCGCTGCTCGCCGACCTGCTGGAGATCAGCCGGTTCGACGCGGGCGCGGCGATCCTGGACGCCGAACCGGTCGACCTGCGCGACATCGTGACCCGGGTGGTGGAGGCCGCCGACCCGCTGGCCCGGGCCAAGGGCAGCGCGGTGCTGATCCGCGGCGCCGAGAACCCGGTGCTGGCCGAGGTGGACGGCCGCCGGATCGAGCGCATCCTGCGCAACCTGGTGGTCAACGCGCTGGAGCACGGCGAGGGCCGGGACGTGGTGATCCGGCTCGGCTCGGCCGAGGGCGCGGTCGCCGTCGGCGTGCGCGACCACGGCATCGGCCTCAAGCCGGGCGAGGCGTCCCGGGTGTTCCACCGCTTCTGGCGGGCCGACCCGTCCCGGGTGCGGACCACCGGCGGCACCGGCCTCGGCCTGTCCATCGCGGTCGAGGACGCCCACCTGCACGGCGGCTGGCTGCAGGCGTGGGGCGAGCCCGGCGGCGGCTCGCACTTCCGGCTGACCCTGCCGCGCACCCGCGGCGGCGAGATCTCCCGGGCCCCGTTCCGGCTGGAGCCGGAGGACTCCCGGTACAACCGCGGGATGTCCTCGGCGGGCGCCCCCTACCGCCGCACCGCGCGCGGCGCGACCGCGCTGACCGGCGGCGAGTCCACCTCCGTCCCGGAGACCCCGGACACCGACCGGCACGCCTTCGGCTCCGGCCTCGGCGGCGTGCTCAGCATCGGCCCCGGCCTGGGCCGGCCCACCGCCGCCCCGGTCTCCGACCCCTCGGACGTCTCGGGTTACGGTGCCACCGGTGCGCAGGTCGTGGTCGACCGCGGCCGTCCGACCCAGTCGGCCCCGTCCGCACCGGAGGACGCCGACACCGA
This sequence comes from Kitasatospora sp. NPDC004272, assembly GCF_053603035.1. Taxonomy (NCBI): domain Bacteria; kingdom Bacillati; phylum Actinomycetota; class Actinomycetes; order Kitasatosporales; family Streptomycetaceae; genus Kitasatospora; species Kitasatospora sp. NPDC004272. Next base: position 10,937 of record NZ_JBSGET010000189.1, read on the forward strand.
CCAGGAGGGGACCGCCGGTGGACAGGACCGACAGGACGACTGACCGGCGGCTCCTCACGGCGGGCTGGGCGGTGCTGCTGGCGACCGCCGCCACCGGCTGCGTGGCGATGCCCTCCGGCGGCGCCCCGCAGCGCCTGGAGGTCTCGCAGAACGCCGCCGACGGCCTGCAGGTGCACGTCTACCCGGTCGCCCCGCACCGGGGCGAGAGCCCCCGGAACCTGCTGACCGGCTTCCTGGACTCCTCCAACGCCGACCAGGCCAACTACGACACCGCCAAGCAGTACCTCACCGAGGGCGCGGCCGCGTCCTGGCGGCCGGACGCGGGCGTGGTGGTGCTGGCCGGCGCCCCGAACCCGAGCAGCCCCTCCATCGCCGACGACGCCACCACCGTCCGGCTGACCATCGAGGGCAAGCAGGTCGCCGCGCTGGACGAGCAGCACACCTACCAGCTCCACTCCGGCGACACCTACCGGCAGGTCTTCACCTTCGTGAAGGAGTCGGACGGCCCCGACAAGGGCGAGTGGCGGATCAGCGGCCTGCCCGACGGCCTGATCGTCGACCAGACCAACTTCAAGAACACCTACAAGCCGGTCCACCGCTACTTCTTCGCGGCCGCCGACCCCTCCAGCACCCGCTCCCAGAGCGCCCAGGTGCTGGTGCCCGACCCGATCTACCTGCGCCGCCGAATAGACCCGCTGACCGAGGCCGCCCAGGCGGCCGCCGCCGGCCCGTCCCGCTGGCTCGACCCGGTGGTCACCTCCGAGCTGGACGGCGTCCGGGTGCGCAGCGCCGTCATCGGCGACAACCGGGTGGCCACCGTCAAGCTGGAGGGCGGCGACCCGGCCGCCTGCAAGCAGATGGCCCAGCAGCTCTACGAGACCCTGGCCGACCAGCAGAGCAAGCTGGACCGGATCGAGCTGTCGACCGGCAGCGGCGGCGGCTGCTCGCTCAGCAGCGCCGAGGCCGCGCTGGTCGCCCCCGGCGTGCTGGCCGGCACCGACGCCGGGGCGCAGGCGTTCATCCAGCTGGCGGACGGCCGGCTCACCCGCTACTTCCAGGACGGGACGCCCACCCCCGTCCTCGGCGTGCTCGGCCAGGTGCCGCAGGCCGGCCAGTTCCACCCCGGCACCGTCGCGGTCCGCCGGGACGCCGCCGTCGCCGCCGTGATCGGGGCCGACGGGCACGACCTGGTCGAGGCCGAGCTGGCCGAGGGCGCCAAGTACGGCGAGTCGATCGTGCACAGCGGCGCCCCCTCCGCCGACAAGGGCCTGGCCTCGCCCAGCTGGGACGGGCGGCAGGACCTCTGGCTGGTCGACCGGAACCCGGCCGGGCCGCGGGTGCTGATGGTGCGCGACCGCACCGTCGCCACCGTCCAGGTCGAGGGGCTGGACGGGCGCACCGTGCAGTCGCTGCGGATCTCCTCCGACGGCACCCGGATCGCCCTGCTGCTCAACCACGGCGACGGCCCCACCACGCTGGCGCTCGGCCTGGTCGAGCACGGCGGCACCGCGGAGGAGCCGACCGCCCGGATCACCGCGCTGCGCGACATCGTGCCCCAGCTGACCGAGGTCGCCGCCGTCTCCTGGGGCGACACCGACCAGCTGGTCGTGCTCGGCAAGGAGACCGACCGGCTGCAGCAGCTGCACTTCCTGGGCACCGACGGCTCCCAGTCCACCGACTCCCCGCTGCAGGGCGGCGAGTCGATGACGGCGCTCTCCGCGACCGAGGCCCGGCTGTCGACCGACCCGACCAGCCCGTCCGGCCCGGCCGTGCTCACCTCCTCCGAGCGCGGGCTCTACCGGCTCAAGGACAACCAGTGGCACGAGGTGCCCAGCAAGTCCGCGACCAGCGCGTTCATCTACCCGGGCTGACCCGGACCGACTCCGGCCTCCCCGGCCGCCGCCGCGCCGCGCCGCCCGGCCACCGCCCCGCGCCGGGCGGTGG
>NZ_JBSGET010000190.1:0-12802 GCF_053603035.1 Kitasatospora sp. NPDC004272
TCCGCCCGGGTGGAGAAGCGCGGCCCCTCGATCACCACCAGGGTGCCGCCGTCCACCGGCTCCCACGCCAGGTCCCGGGCCGCGGCCAGAACGGCGCCCCGACCGTCCGGACAGTAGGGATCGGCCATCGAGACGTGCACCACCTCCGGCACCGACCCGTCCGGCAGGACCCGCCCGTCGTAGTACGTCTGCACCCGCCCCGACGTGCGGTCCACGAACTGGTCCGGCACCAGCAGCGCCCCCGGCCCGTACTCGGGACGCAGACCGCCCACCGCGCACGGCCCGAGCACCTGACGCACCCCCAGCGCGTGCAGCGCCCACAAGTTGGCCCGGTAGTTGATCCGGTGCGGCGGCAGACGGTGCCCCCGGCCGTGCCGGGGCAAGAACGCCACCCGCCGACCCGCCACCTCACCGACGAACAACGCATCCGACGGCGGCCCGTACGGCGTCTCCACGTGCACCTCGACGACCTCGTCGAGCAACGCGTACAGACCCGAACCACCGATCACACCGAGCTCAGCGGTCGGGGTGCCGTCGGTACGGGGCGGGTGGACGTCGGCCATGGCTCTCCTCGGCTCTGGCGGTCGGTCGCGGCCCCGTTGCCCGGTCCAGCGGGCTGGCGGGCGTCGGGCTGGTGGTTCGGGGCCGCGGTGCGCGGGTCCGGCGCGGGGCGGACCGGTCCGGCCGCGCGCCGCGGGCACGCTCCCACCTTACGAGCAGTCAGCTCCGCTGGTGCGCACCGGCCGTCGCGGTGTGCCGCCACCGTCCGGCGCGGGCCCTCCCGCGCGGCCCGTCGGGCCGTCCGCCGCAGCCTGCCCGGGCGGGCCCGGGGCGGGCCGTCCGGACGGGCCGCCCGGTGGCACTGTCCGCGTACAGTGGCAGCTCCAGCCGGTGGGCCCGGGGCGGTGGGTGCGTAACGACCGCCGCGGACGGGTGCGGACGAGGACGACTACGGCAGGGGACGGTGCGATGGGCGGTCGGGTCGCGGTGCACGCGGAGGGCGAGGTGGTGGGGGCGCACCGGCCGCTGGCCTGGCGGGCGCTGCCGCCCGCGCCGGACGCGGCGGTGCTGGTGCTGCACGGCGGCCGGGAGCTCGGGGCGCAGCCGCCACCGGTGCTGAACCTGCCGGGGCTGCGGATGCTGCCGTTCGCGCGGGCGGTGCGGCGCGTCGCGGGGGCGGCGGACGGCCGGTCACTGGCGGTGGGCACGGTGCGCTACAGGTGCCGGGGCTGGAACGGTGACCGGGCGGACGCGGCCCGTGACGCGGAGGCGGCGCTGTCCGACCTGGTCGAGCGGTTGGGGCCGGTGCCGACGGTGTTGATCGGGCACTCGATGGGCGGCCGGGCGGCCCTGCGGGCGGCGGCCCACCCGTGCGTGCGGGGCGTGGTCGCGCTGGCACCGTGGTGCCCCCGGGACGAGCCGACCGAGCACCTGCGGGGCCGCTCGGTGCTGATGCTGCACGGCGACCGGGACAAGGTGACCCCGCCCGCTGACACCGACCTGTTTGCGCTGCGGGCCCGCGACCACGGCGCCCACGTGGCCGGTTACCGGGTGCTGGGCAGCGGTCACACCCTGGTGCGGCGGGCCGGTGACTGGCACCGCGCCGCCGCCGGCCTGGCGCTGGCCCTGCTGGGCCTGGGCGCGCTGCCGGAGGAGGTCGGCGCCGCCCTGGCGCTGCGCGGCCGGGACCCGGAGGGCCTGCGCATTCCGCTCGGCGACCGCCACTGACCGGTGCGCCCCGGTTCCGCCCGCGGCTCCGCCGGGGCGCACCGGGCGACGGGCGGGTGACCATCCGGTGACAGCTGGTGCGGATCGGGCTTCCGGCTCGCCCCGGGCGGGTAGGGGGCGCACACTCCGGTGGAGGGAGACGTCCGCCAATCGACTGAGGGAGGACCCGCCCATGGGGATCAGCCTGACCACTGACCGGCTCGTCGTCCGGGACTGGACACCGGACGACGCCGAGGACGCGCTGGCCGTGTACGGCTCCACGGACGTCGCCCGCTGGCTGACGCCCGTGATGGACCAGGTCGCCGACGCCGAGGCGATGCGTTCGGTGCTGCAGCGCTGGGAACGGGAGCAGGCCGGGCTGCTGCCGCCGCGCGGGCGGTGGGCGGTGGAGCGCCGCGAGGACGGCAAGGTGATCGGCGGCCTGGGGATCCGTCCGCTGCCGCCCTACGACGAGGACCTGGAGATCACCTGGCAGCTCTCCCCCCGGGCCTGGGGCCAGGGCTACGCGACGGAGGCGGGCCTGGCGCTGCTGCGCTGGGTGTTCACCCAGGACATCGAGGAGGTCTTCGCGGTGGCCCGCCCCAAGAACGACCGGGCGCACGCGGTGGCGAAGCGGCTGGGGATGCGCTGGGTCGGCGAGACCACCAAGTACTACGACCTGAACCTCCAGGTGTACCGGATCCGCCCGGCCGACCTGCCCGACAACCGGCCCTGACCTCCCCTCCCCGCAGCGGCCGGAGCGGTCGGAGCGGTCCTGAACGGAGCTGAACGGAGCTGACGGCGCGTCGGCTCCGTTCCGCACGTCGGGCTGCGGGCACCACGGGCTGCGGATGCGACCGGCCAGACGGGTCAGTACCGCTCCTCCACCCGGCTGCGGGTGCGGGCGATGGCGGCCAGCCGTCCGTGGTCCGCGCCGAAGCGGGCGGCGGTGTCCTCGCGCAGGGCGTCGAGTTGCCGCAGGGCGGCGGCGCGGTCGCCGCTCTCGGCGGTGCGGTGGACGAGTGCGATGCGCTGGCGGAACGCCTCGGGGGTGTCGGGGCCGAGCGCCCGGGCGGTGTGCCCGGCCAGTTCGGCGAGCAGGTCGGCGGCCTCCCCGGGCGCGCCGGTGTCGCCGACGCAGGTGGCGTGGGCGAACCGCAGGTCGAGCGGGTCGGGGTGGTCGGAGCCGTACAACTCCTCTGCGACGGGGAGGAGTTCGGCGAAGGCTTCGCGGGCGGGACCGGGCGGGAGCTGTTCGGCGGCGGCCCGGCGGGCGGCCAGGTCGAGCGCCTCCGGGTGCCGGTCGACCGTCGGGTGCAGGTGCACCGGCCCGGCCTGTTCGGGGGTCGGCAGGTCGGCCGCGTACCGGGCGGCGCGGGCGAGCCCGGCGGGCGGCAGCCAGGGTGCGGACCGGTCGTCGGGGCCGAGCAGGACGAGCAGCTGACCGGGCGTCGGGCGCAGCGCCGGATCGGGGTCGAGGCAGCGAGCGAGGGCGGGCAGCAGCGCCCCGGGGACGTCGGCGAGGTCGGGCCGCCCGTCGGTGGTGCGCCGCCGGACGGCTCGGACCTCCTCCGGGCCGGGGGCGCCCTCCGTTCTCGCGTCCGCCGTTCCCGCGATTCCCGTTCCCGCGCCCCCCGTTCCCGCGATTCCCGTCCGGGGACGGCCCGTCCAGGGGTGGCGGCCCTGGGCGGCGGTGGCGAGCAGCGCGCCGAGCGCGAACACGTCGCCGGGCGGGCCGATCTCGGCGGGCCGTTCGATCTGCTCGGGCGACTCGTACCCGAGGGGGCCGTGGTCGCCGTCCGGACCCGCGAGGTCGGCGTCCCGATCCGCCCGGCCGCCGTCCGGACCCGCGAGGTCGGCGTCCCGATCCGCCCGGTCGCCGTCCGGACCCGTGTGGTCGCCGTCCAGGTCCGCCCGGCCGGCGTCCGGAGCGGTGCGGAGGCCGAAGCCGGTCAGTCGCGGGCCGTGCACGGTGACGAGCACCCGGCGGGGTTCGAGGCCGCCGTGGACCAGTCCGGCTTCGTGTCCGGCGGCCAGGGCCGCGGCGAGGTCGGCGCCCAGGCGGCGGACGGTGGCGACGGGCAGCGGGCCGGTGGCGCACAGCAGTTCGGCGAGGTCCGGCGCGGGGACGTGCGCGGTGGCCAGCCAGGGGCGTTCGGCGTCGGGGTCGGCGTCCAGCACGGGGACGGTCCAGGGCCCGCGGATCCGCCGGGCTGCCCGGGCCCGCCGGGCGAAGCGGTGGCGGGCGGCGGCGTCCCGGTCCGGTGCGGGGTGCGGTTCCTCGACGGTCACCAGCAGCCCGTCGGCGGCGCGGCACAGCCGGGCCCCTCCCGCGCCGCCCCCGCCGGCAGCACTGTCACCGCCGCCGTCACCGGGTGCGCGCAGCACCCGGTACGGTCCGATCTCCCGCATGTCCGGGCCCTCCCCCGTCGTCTTCCAGGACGACGGGAGGGACGTACGGGGGGCGGGGCGGGGTTCCCGACCTGGGGTTATTTCTCGGCGGGCAGCTCGTACACGTGTCCGGGGGTGGCGATCGAGGTGATCGCCTCGGCGAACAGGGTGGAGGGCTCGTTGCCCTCGTGAATGATGTCGGTGTTCAGCAGGATCACCAGGCTGGCGTCCTGCTCGGGCAGGTAGACGGTGACGCTCTCGTACCCGGGCAGCGAGCCGTTGTGGCCGACCCAGCCGCCGACCCGGAACAGGCCGAGCCCGTAGCCGGCGCCGTCGCCGAAGCCGGGGACGGGCAGGAACTTCTCCCGCTCGGCCTGGGTGGCGGGGCTGAGCAGGGTGCCGGTGGCCAGGGTCTTCGCCCAGTGGTGCAGGTCGTGCAGGTCGGAGATCATCGCGCCGGCCGCCCAGCCCCAGGACGGGTTCCAGTGGGTGGCGTCGGCGGTGGAGCCGTCCAGCGTCTGGTCGGTGTAGCCGTGCGCGTAGGGGCGGGGCAGTTCGGCGGCGCGCGGGAAGAGCGTGCGGTTCAGGTGGGCGGGCTCGGTGACGTTGCGGTGGATGAAGTCGCGCAGCGGCATCCGGCCGAGCTTCTCGACCAGCAGGCCGAGCAGGACGGTGTTGGTGTTCGAGTACTGGTAGTCGGTGCCGGGCGGGAAGACGTTGGCGTGCTTGAACGCGTAGGAGAGCAGTTCCCGCGGGGTGAAGGGCCGGTTCGGGTCGCTGAGCAGGGCGTGCACGAAGTCGTCGTCGAAGGTGTAGGAGTACAGGCCGCTGCGCATCTCGGCGAGTTGGCGGATCGTGATGTGCTCCCCGTCGGGGACGCCGTCGAGGTACTTGGCGATCGGGTCGTCGAGGCCGACCAGGCCGCGGTCGACGAGTTCGAGCACGGCGGTGACGGTGAAGGTCTTGGTCTCGCTGCCGATCCGCATGTTCAGGTTGGCCGTCATCGGCTGCCCGGTGGCCTTGTCGGCGACGCCGTCCGCGTGGACGTACGTGCCGCGCCCGGGCATCCACAGTCCGACGATCACACCGGGCGTGCCGGTGCGTTCCCGTACGTCGGCGATCGCCGCGTCCAGCCGGGCCGCGAGCGCCGGGTCCAGCGGGCAGTCCTCGTCCGCGAGTTGGTGCACGGGGCGGTGCGCGGGCTGCACGGCCGGGCGGGCGAACGGGGCGCCGGAGTCGGCGGCGGCCGGGACGGCGGGGGCGAGGGCACTCAGGGCGAGCAGGGCGACGGCGAGTCGCCGGGCGCGGGGACGGCGCATGACGGGCATCTCTTCCGGGAGGGGGGTGGACCTGTTCCGGACAGGTCACCACCCGGACGCCCCCGCCGCGCCCCGCCCGTCCGCCGGACCCCGCGTTTCCACCCGTGCGGCGGGCGGCCGCCCCGCCTGCTGACGGAGCCGTCAGCAGGCGGAGCAGCTGCCGCCGACGTCCCGTCAGCGGGCCGGGCGGACCGGGTGCTTGCTCAGGATCGACACCCGGTTGAACGCGTTGATGGCGATCGCCACCCAGATCACCGCCGAGATCTGCCCCTCGTCGAACACCTGCCGGGCCTGCGCGTACGCCGCCTCCTGCGCGGCGGCGTCGGACGGGTGGGTGGTCGCCTCGGCCAGCGCGAGGGCGGCGCGCTCGCGGGCGTCGAACACGGCGGCGTCCCGCCAGGCGGCCAGCACGCCGAGCCGCTGCACGCCCTCGCCCTCCTTCAACGCGGCCTTGGTGTGCACGTCCAGGCAGTAGGCGCAGCCGTTGAGTTGCGAGACCCGCAGGTTGACCAACTCGACCAGCCGCCGGTCGAGCCCTGCGTCGGCGGCCGCCTGCCGGACGGCCTCGGCGGTGCCCAGCAGGGCGCGGAACGCCTGCGGGGTCTGCTTGTCGACGTAGACCCGCCCCGTCGGGGCCGCCGTCTCGGTCACCTCGGACACCTGGACTCTCCTCCGCTGCGCACTGGTGTTTGTCGGACGCTCCGTTCCATGATAGTTGAAGATGAAACGATTTGTTGGACGTGTGCGCCGATCCACGGCGACATGGGAGGGAGCACCCCGATGAGCACCACCGAGAACGGCCCGGCCGAAGTCCTGCCCCCGCGCGACGTCCCGCTCGGCGGCCCGCGCGCGATGACCGTCCGGCGCACCCTCCCCCAGCGCGAACGCACCCTGATCGGCGCCTGGTGCTTCGTCGACCACTACGGGCCCGACGACGTCGCCACCAGCGGCGGCATGGACGTCGCCCCGCACCCGCACACCGGCCTGCAGACCGTCAGCTGGCTGTTCAGCGGCGAGATCGAGCACCGCGACAGCCTCGGCGTGCACGCCTTCGTCCGCCCCGGCGAACTCAACCTGATGACGGCCGGCCAGGGCATCGCGCACTCCGAGACCTCCACCGCCGCCACCACCGTCCTGCACGGCGTCCAGCTCTGGGTCGCCCTCCCCGACGCCCACCGGCACACCGCCCGCGACTTCCACCACCACGTCCCCGCCCCCGTCCCGCTCCCCGGCGGCGGCGAGGCCCGGGTCTTCCTCGGCACCCTGGCCGGCGACACCTCCCCCGTCCCCACCTTCACCCCCCTGCTCGGCGCCGAACTCACCCTCCCCGCCGGCACCACCACCCTGGACGTCGACCCCGCCTTCGAACACGGCCTCCTGGTCGACCAGGGCGACGTCCTCTTCGCCGGCACCCCCCTGCACCCCGCCGACCTCGGCCACCTCCCGCCCGGCCGCACCACCCTCACCCTCACCAACACCTCCCCCACACCGGCCCGCCTGATCCTGCTCGGCGGGCCGCCCTTCGGCGAGGAGATCGTCATGTGGTGGAACTTCATCGGCCGCACCGGCGAGGAGATCCTCCAGGCCCGGCTCGACTGGGAGAAGGGGGACCGCTTCGGCGAAGTCCACGGCTACCCCGGCGACCGCCTGCCCGCCCCGGAGCTGCCGAACGTCGCCCTCAAGGCGCGCGGAAACCGGCACTGACCTGCGGAAACCCATGGTCGGGGCGGTCACCTCCACCAGAGCGGGACGGGCGCTCCACGGCCGCCTCCGACCAGGGCTCCGGCACCGACGAACGTCGTCGGCAAGCACCTCAAGGGCGGTCTTGGCCGACGCACGGGCGATCGAGCCTGCAACTTCTCGACCGCGCGCAGAGCTACTTTTCCTGCACTGCGACGATCGAGCAATCGGCGCCTCCCTGAATGCTCGAAAAGAACGCAGGCGAATCAGCGGACGTCCCGGCGCGGGTCGACTGGTGTGAGCACTCCGAGCCGTTCCTCGACCGCCTCGGCCGCGGCCAGGCACAGGTCCTCGCGGAACGCGCGCCCGACGATCTGCACTCCGGACGGCAGCCCGTCGGCCACCCCGGTGGGCACCGCCACCCCGGGCACGCCCACGAAGCTGGTCACGGTGCACAGGCGCATTCCCGATCCGACGCGGTCCCGCCCGGCCCGGTCGCGCGACTCCAGCCCGGGTTCGACGGGCGGTTCGGTGAACGAGGGGCCGAGCAGGAGCGGGTAGTCGTCGAGGAACTCGGCCCAGGATCGGCGGATGTTCATCCAGGTGCCCATGAGCTTCATGAATTCGTCCGCGCTCGCGGGCGGGGTCCGTTCCATCGTCATCCCGATGTAGCGGTCACCGCCCTCGCCGAGCAGCCCCCGCACCACTGGCCAGGTCGGGGCGAACTCGGTCACGACGATCCGGCCGTAGACGTCGAGGGCTTCGTCCAGCCGGGGCACGTCCGGCACTTCGCACACGTCGTACCCGGCGTCCCGCAGCGCGTCGGCCGCGGTCGCGATGGCCGCGCGCACCGTGGGGTGGACGCCGTGCCCGCCGGGGTCCGCCACGACCGCGACCTTCACCGGCCCGGACAGGGGCTCGCCGTACGCGGGCACCGGAACGGCTCGCGGGTCGCGCGGATCGGTGCCCGCCAACACCTCGTACGCCAGTCGCAGATCACCCACGGTCCGGGCGAACGGGCCGTCGGTCACCAGCAGTTGGGACGCCGGGCCGGGATCGTCCGGGCCGACGATGCGGTGGTCGGCGGGAAAGCGGCCGGTGGTCGGCTTCAGCCCGGCCACACCGCAGAACTGGGCCGGAATCCGCACCGATCCCCCGGAGTCGTTGCCGAGCCCGAGTGCGGCCATGCCCGTCGCGACGGCCACCGCGTCACCCCCGCTCGATCCACCGGGAGTCCGGCCGCGGGCCCAGGGGTTGACCGTGTCCCCGAACAGCTCGCTGCGCGTGTGCATCCCGGCCAGGATCAGGGTGGGCATGTTGCTGTGTCCGATCGGGATCGCCCCGGCCGCACGCAGCCGGGCCACCGGCGGCGCGTCCGCCGGCGCCACCAGATCGCGGAAGCGCGGGGTGCCGAACGTGGTCGGCACGCCCTCGATGGCCGTGGACTCCTTCACCGTGAACGGCACCCCGGCGAGCGGGCCCAGCTCTTCGCCCGCGGCCCGCCGCCGATCCGTCCACTCGGCGGCCCGCCGGGCGCGCCGCGCCAGGAGCTGGGTGACCGCGTTCACCTCCGGGTTGACCTCGGCGATGCGCTCCAGATGGCTCTCGACCAGCTCGACGGCGCGGACCTCCCCACCGCGCACGGCCTCCGCCTGCGCCGCGGCCGACAGCCTCCACAGGGCATCCCCCATGATTCCGTTCCTCCCCGTCCACGTTCCGATGCGCTTGCATCGGAACTGTAGCCTGGGAACCGATACGAGCGCATCGAATAATGCACCGGCCCAACGGAGGGAACCAGGCATGCCCAGGAAGGTTGACCACGAGGACCGGCGCCACCGCATCGCCGAGGCCGTCTGCCTCCTCGCCGACGAGCACGGACTCGAAGGCGTGACCCTGCGCGACGTCGCCGCCCGGGCCCGGGTGTCGATGGGCGCCGTGCAGCGCTGCTTCCGCAGCAAGGAAGAGATGCTCGTGTTCACCCTCGGGAACATCGGCGAACGGATCACCGAGCGGGCCCGGGCCCGCCTCGTCCGGAGCCCGGCCCAGTCAGCCGCCACCGCCCTGGGCCACGCGGCCACCGAAGCCGCGCTGCTCCGGGAGGAACACCACGCCGAGGCACGGGTCTGGCTCGCCTTCGTCGCACAGGCCGTGGTGAGCAGACCACTCGCCGACACCCTGCGGGCCAACTACGCGGCTCTCCAGCAGACGTTCACCCGGCTCATCCGGGAAGCCGGCGAGGACGCCGGACACACCGCGCCCGTCGACCCGCAGCGCGAGGCCCGCACCCTCCTCGCCCTCGCCGACGGCCTCACCACCCACGTCCTCATCGGCCGCCTCACCTCGCAGGAGGCGCAGGACCTCCTGCACGCGCACCTGAGCGACCTCTGGGAGCGGCACGTCCTACCCGGATGACGTCCCGGCGCCCGGCAGAGCGATCCGACCCGCCCTCCGGCCGCCGTCCCGCGCCCGCGCCCGTGTCCGCTCACCACCCCGCGGTCCGGGGCGGGCCCTTGAACGGGCCGGTGATCTCCTCCGTGATCCACCCCCCGTAGAACCCGCCCGGCTGCGGCCGCACGACCTCGCCGGCCACCGTGCAGCGCTCCACCCGGCCCGGGTAGAACGCCAGGCGGTCACCGAGCTCCCGGTACCCGGGCAGCGGATCCGGGTAGCTCCACGCGGCCCGGACCGAGAACCGGCCGTCGACCTCGACGTCCCAGTACCGCGCCCGTCCCTTCCACTCGCAGAGGGTCGAACCGTCGGCGGGTCGGAGCAGCTCGGTCGCCACGTCGGCCGGCGGGAGGTAGAACACCGGCGGGTGGCTGGTCTCCAGCACGCGCAGGGCCCGTCGGCTGGAGGCGAGCACCCGCCCGGCGAAGGACACCTCCACGAGCCGGTCGTCCGGAACCACGACGGGCGGCCGGGGGTAGTCCCAGACCGATTCGGCGGCCCGTACGTTCCTCTGCGTCATGTCTTCCCTCATCCGCTTCCCGTGCGTGCGCCCTGCGGACGCACGCCCTTCGACGGAGAAACACGCTCCGCCGCCGCGCCGGTGCGGTCCACTCGCACCGTTCGTGCACCGTCTGCGGGCCCGTCGGGGCGGTCCGCGGTGCGGGGCCCTTCCGCTTCGCGGGCAGGAACGGGTGCGCCCGCGTCCGCTGGAGGGTCACCGCGCTCCGGGCCTCAGGTGAGGCCGGCCCGGGCGGCGGTCTCCTCGTTGTGGCGCATGTGCCGGTGGGCCCGGTCGCCGAGTTCCGCGATCAGTCCGGCGACCAGGCTCTCGACCACGGCCAGCGTCGGCACCAGGCTGTCGTACGGCGAGGGGGCACCGACCTGGCTGGAGAAGACGACCTCGGCGTGGGTGCTGACGGGCGAGAGCCAGGTGTCGGTGAACAGGACGACGCGGCCCCCGGCCTCGCGGACGAGTTCGGCGACGGTGACCTTGTCCTGCTCGTAGCGGCGGTAGTCGAAGACGACCAGGACGTCGCGGCGGGCGAGCGAGGAGAGCAGCGCGGTGCGCTCGACGGGCCGGTCGGGGAGGAAGCGGACGTCGTCGCGCACCTGCATCAGGTGCAGCCCGAGGTACTGGGCGAAGAGGTTGGTGAAGCGGCCGCCGGCCAGGGTGATGCGCCGCTTGGGGTCGGCGAGGAGCTGGACGGCCCGGTCGAGGTCGTGCGGGGTGACCTCGGCGAGGGTGCGGTCGACCGCCGCGGTGAACACCTCGCGGCCGTGGGCGAGGAGGTTCTCGGCCTTGGCCCCGACGGCCGCGGGGTCGGTGGCGGCGCTGCCGTAGTTGCCGCTGCCGTAGTTGCCGCTGCTGTAGAGCGTCACGGGCGAGGCGTGGCGTTCGTCGAGTTCGGCGCGCAGGGCCGCCTGGAAGTCCGGGAAGCCCCGGTAGCCGAGGCGGTTGACGAACCGGATGACGGTGGGGGCGCTGACGTCGGCGCGCTCGGCGAGGGTGGCGATGGTCTCGAACCCGGCGGCCGGCCACCCGGCGAGCAGGATCCGGCCGACCTTGCGCTCGGCGGGGCTGCAGTCGCCGAGTCGTTGGCGGATGTCCTCGGCGAGCGTGACGGTGGGCATGGGCGGGCTCCCCTTACCGGGCTGCGGGCGGTCGCCGGTGGTGCGGCGCGGCACGTGCCTCCGCAGCCTAGCGAAGTGCCGGGCTGCGGAGATCGCGGAACGGTCCGGTGCCCCGGGGCGGGGCCGGGATCAGCCGGCGGCCGGGTGGACACCGACCTCCAGGTCGGTGAAGGAGGCCGCGGTGGTGCCGTCCGCGGTCCACGCCCGGGTGTCGCCGCGCTTGCGCAGGAGCACCTCGAAGGCGGGGGCGGACTCGAAGGTGCCGGCGGTCGCGGTGCGCTGGGCGGTGGTCGCGGCGAGGGCGCGGGCGGTCCCGGAGAAGGAGTAGGGGGTGCCGTCCGGGTCGGCGGCGGAGTAGAACGCGTCGTGGTTGGGCGGCACGGGGGTGTCGGAGGGGGCGGTGAGGGGGTGCTTGCCCACCGCGGCCCGCGCCTGCCAGGTGCGCGGGTCGTAGCGGTCGCCGTCGGTGAGGTAGCTGTAGCGGACCCGGTCGATCGTCCAGTGCCCGGCGGCGGCGCCGGTCCGGGCGGAGCGCAGGTCGAACACCGAGACGCCGTGGGTGCCGAGGACCCGGAGGCTCTCGCCGCGGGTGCCGGCGTGCTCGACCTCGACCGCGGTGTCCTCGTCGAGGGCGAACACCCGGTCGTGGCCGGTGTCGGCGGCCAGCCGGATCGCGCGGCCCTCGCGGCCGTAGGTGCCGGTGTGGGTGTCGAGCAGGCCGGCGTCGAAGAGGCCGAAGCCGCCCTGCGGGAGGTAGCCGAGCCGGGTCGGGTCCTCGAAGTAGCCGGGGGTGCTGCCGTCGCGCAGCGCCTGGTAGCTGTCGCCGCCGGTGACCATGTCGGGTCCGGAGGCGATCTGCGCGCCGGCGCTGGAGCCCGCGACGACGGCTCCGGCGGCGAGCTTGCGGCGGATCGCCGCCATGACCTCGGAGTCGGTGCGGGCGTCGCCGTGCAGCAGGCTGGTGACGTAGCGGTACTGGTCGCCGCCGCCGAAGAAGAAGCCGGTCATGGACTCGACCTGGGCGACCACCGCGTCCGAGTCGGCGGCGTCGACGTGCTCGATGTCGACGGGGATCCACTCGGCGTCGGCGGCGCCGTAGTGCGCGAAGAGGTCGGCGTAGTAGCGGCCGTTGCAGCGGGAGTTGGAGCACCTGTCGGGGTCGGCGGCGTCCGGGTCCTGGCTCTCGGGGACGGAGGCGGCGGTCAGCACGCCGATCCGCGCCTTCCCGGCACCGCCGGCCTTGGCGACGATCTCGCCGTAGATCTCGGCGTTGCCGTCCTTCAGGCCGCCGCCGACCAGGATCAGGGTGCCTCCGGTCGCGGCCGGGCGGTCGGAGGCGGTCCGGGCGGAGGCGGTCCGGGCGGAGGCGGTCCGGGCGGTGGCGGTCTCGGCGGTGGCGGCGAGGAGGGTCAGGGCGGCCGCGAGGGCGAGGGCGGTGCGCCCGCAGCGGGTGCGCAGGTGTCGGTTCATCCGGGAACTCCGTGGTCGTTGGATTCTGGAACCGTGCGGCGCCGGGGGGGCGGGCGGGGGGGGGGGGGCCCCCCCCGGGGGGGGGGCCCCCCGGGGGGGGGGGGGGCCCCCGGGCGGTAGGGATTTCACACCACATAAAAACAAAAACAAAAACA
>NZ_JBSGET010000191.1:0-12445 GCF_053603035.1 Kitasatospora sp. NPDC004272
CTCCCCCCATGTGGTGGTCCCTGTGGCGGGCGGTGGGGGCGCGGCTCGCTGGCCGGCCCGGCGGGGTCCCCGGGGGGGGGCGGCGCCGCTGGGTCAGCCGTCGGAGGAGACCGGGGTCAGCAGCCGGTGCGGCCTGGCCAGGGCGAGCGAGATCGGGTCCCGCCGGAGCCGCTCGTCGGTGCCGGGGCCGGGCCGCATCGTGATGTCCGCGGGCGGGACCGGGCGGTCGCAGGAGGGGCAGTGGCCCGTCCGGTCCAGCCGGGTGCCGCAGGCGGTGTGGCCGAAGAGGGTCCGCGGCCCGCCGGTCGAGGCGTTCCGCTCGCCCCACTGGGCCAGCCCGTAGATCGGCTCCCAGAGTTCGAGGCCGGCGTCGGTCAGGAAGTAGCCGTACCGCACGGGGGAGCGCTGGTAGGGCTCCTTGTGCAGGACGCCCGAGGCCACCAGCGCCTGGAGCCGTGAGGTCAGCACGGCGCGCGGGATGTCGAGGTGGGCGAGGAAGTCGTTGAACCGGTGCACGCCGTAGAAGGCGTCACGGACGATCAGCATGCTCCAGCGCTCGCCGACCACCTCCAGGGCGCGCGCGAGTGAGCAGTCCTGCTGTGCGTAGTCGGTTCCCAGCGCCATGCGGCCCAGTCTAGCCCAAGGTTCCTTCACCGAACCCGGCGTGATAGATTCGTTCAGGTTCAATGAACAGACCTGACCCTGCCCCTCCCAGCCGAGGACGGCCATGAATCCCAGCCCGCCTCCCGCAGCCCGCCGCCCCGCCACCACCCTGCTGATCGCCGCCTTCGGCACGCTCCTCGTCCTGATCGACTACACCTCCCCGCTGACCACCCTGTCGCCCACCGCGGCCGACCTCGGTCTCGGGTCCTCCGCCCAGACCTGGGTCCTCACCGGCACCCTGGTCGGCCTGGCCGCGCTGCTGCTCACCATGGGCAGCGCCGCCGACGACTACGGCCGCAAGCGGGTGTTCGGCGCCGGGGCCGTCCTGCTGCTGGTCTCCACCGCCCTCTCCGCGGCGGCGCCCGGTCCGGCCGTGTTCCTGGCCGGGCGGGTCCTCCAGGGCTGCGCGGCCGCCGCGATCCTCGCCCCCACGCTCGGCCTGATCGGCCACGTGTACCCGCCCGGTCCCGGACGGGTCCGGGCCCTCGGCATGTGGGGCGCCTCGGTCGGCCTCGGCATCGCCGCCGGCCCGATCTACGCCGCCCTGCTGGAACGGGCCGGCGGCTGGCGGACGGTCTACTGGGTGCTCTCCGCGCTCTCCCTCCTCCTGGTGGTGCTGACCGCCCTCGGCCTGGAGGAGTCCCGCAACGACCGGCCGCGCAGGATCGACCTGCTCGGCGTGCTCACCCTCGCCGCCGGCGCGTCCTGCCTCATCGCCGGCCTCGCCGAGGGCAGGCACGGCTGGGGCCGCACCCCGGTGCTGCTCCTGCTCGGACTCGGGGTGGTGCTGCTCCTGCTCTTCGTGCTGGCGGAGGCCCGGGTCGCCGAACCCATGCTGGACCTCGCCCTGTTCCGCAGCCCCGGCTTCGTCGCCTCCAGCAGCGGGGCCCTCTTCACCGGCCTCGCCATCGTCGGCCTGATGAGCTACCTGCCGATGGCCCTGCAGAAGGCGCTGGGGGAGTCCCCGCTGACGGCGTCACTCGTGCTGGCGATCTGGTCCGGCCTGTCGGTGGTCTCCGCCCTCCAGGCCCGCAGGCTGGCCGGCCGGGTCCCCGCGACGACCCAGGTGGCCGGTTCGCTGCTGCTCTGCGGGATCGGCGAGGCCGCCCTCTTCGGGATGCGGCCGGACGGCTCCTGGGTCCACTTCGCCCCGGGGCTCGTCCTCGCCGGCATCGGCAGCGGAGTCCTGAACGCGGCGCTCGCCCGCCTCGCGGTCAGCAGCGTCCCGGCGGACCGGGCGGCGATGGGGTCGGGCGCCAACAACACGGCCCGCTACCTCGGCTCCGCACTCGGCGTCGCCGTGACGCTCGCCGTGGCCGGCCAGGCCACCTCGGACCGCGGGCCGCGCTACGCCCTCGCCGCCGGCACCGACCGCGCCGTGCTCGTGGCCGCGGCGCTGTGCGGCGTCGGAGCCGCGGTCGCGCTGTGGGCCCGGATCGCGGAGTCCCGCAGTACGGCGCCGGCGCCGCCGACACCGCCGCCGGCCGGGCCGTCCGCCGACGGCGCCGCGGTCGACGGCAGCCCGAGCGCGGCGGTGTCCCGTGGCTGACCTGCGACCGCTCCCCACGGGCACTCCCGCCGCTCAGGCCGCCCCCGGCGGGATCCTGCTGGAGCAGGGCCGGGGCCGCGTCACGGTCAGGTCCGGCGGGCTGCTGCTCGCCGACAGCCGCCGTCCGGTCGTCGTCCTGGAGGGCCACCACCCCGTCCGCTACTACCTGCCGCCCGAGGACGTCCACCGCGGGCTGCTCGTCCCCTCGTGGGAGAGCACGTACTGCCCCTACAAGGGCGCCGCCGTGCACTACGCGCTCGCTCCGGACGGCGGCGAGGCCGTCGCCTGGTCCTACCCCGAACCGCTGCCGGGGATGGAGGCGCTCGCGGGCCTGATCGCCTTCTACCAGGAGCGCGTCCAGCTGGCCGTCGAGCCCTCGGACTGACCCCGCGGGCCCCGCGTCCGGCCGCCCCCGCCGGGAGCGGCCGCCGGTCCCGGGTCGCGCGGTGGCGCCGGCGGCGGTCAGGGCCCCAGCCGGACACTCCGCAGCCGGGCCGGCGGCCGGCCCGGGGGTCGACTGACCGGCCGTCGGCCACTGCCCGCCGGTTCGGGTCAGTCCCCGGTGGGCCGCCCCCCGGCGGCCGGGGCGGGGGTGCCCACCAGCTTGTGCAGGAAGCGGTCGACCTGCTCCGCCAGCGGGGGCCAGGCCAGGTCGGGCCGGTCGACCCGCATCGAGACCGCCCCGTGCACGGCGGCCCGCAGGTCCAGCGCGACGGCGGCGGCGTCGTCCGGGGCGGCCAGCCCGGCGTCCATGCAGGCCCGCACGGCCGCGGTGGTGGCGCGCCCCAGCTCCTCCTGGAAGGGCGCCGCGGCGTGCTGGTTGAGGGCGCTCGCGTGCAGCACCCGGTAGAGCCCGGGGTGCTCGTGCGCCCACGCCCCGAGGACCAGGACCCGGCCGCGCAGCCGGGCCACCGGGTCGCCGGCGGCCGCCTCGGCCTCCCGCAGGGCGTCCAGCAGGGTCCGGTGGCAGTGCTCCAGCGCGGCCAGGACCAGCGCGTCCCGGTCGGGGAAGTGCAGGTAGACCGAGGTCGCGGCCACCCCGACCTCCCGGGCGACGGCCCGCAGCGAGAGCGCCTGGTCGTCGCCGAGCCCGTCGAGCATCCGCAGCGTCGCCGCGACGACCTCCGCGCGCAGGCGTTCGCCCTGGCCCCGGGGGTTGCGCCCGCGGGCGGGCCGGCTGCTCGGCGTCGGGGTTTCCACGGGGTCCGCTGCTTCCACGACGGGTGATTGTATCGGGCCCGCCATTGCCTTACAGTCGTAGCGCTACAGCTGTTCACTCATGAGGGGGAGACGTGTCGGACGCACGGCTGGAAGAGAACAAGCGGACGGTCCTGGCCTTCTACCGGGCCGCGATCGACGACAAGGACCACGCGGCCGCCGTCGCCCTGCTCGGCGACCGCTACGTCCAGCACAACCCGCGGATCGCCGACGGGGCGGAGGGCCTGCGGGAGTTCGTCGACACGCTCCGGGCGGACTTCCCGCACCTGCGGTCCGAGGTGAAGCGGATCTTCGCCGAGGGCGACCACGTGGTCGCCCACGTCCGGGGCGTCCGGGTGCCGGGCGGCCCGGCGACCGCGATCGTCGACGTCTTCCGGCTGGAGGACGGCCGGATCGTCGAGCACTGGGACGTCATGCAGCAGGTGCCCGAGGAGTCGCGCAACCCCAACGGCATGTTCTGACGCTCCGTCGCGGAGCGGCCCCGTCGCGGGGCCTCCCGTCGCAGGGTCGAGGGATCGCCGCGTCACCCGTGCTCACCTTCTACGCGCTGTCCCGCTCGCTGCACGCCGGGCGCCGCTGCCGCCGGCCCTGCCGGCCGCGCCGCTGCTGGTCGTCGCCGGCCAGACCCTGCGGTACCTCACCGTGCGCCGCTCCGACCAGTCGCTCCGCTCGCAGTTGGGCACCTGGGCGCTGACCCCGCTGGCGCTCGCCCGGTCCCGGGCGGTGCTCCGCCCGGTGCGCTGGTACGCCACCGCGACCTGCCTGCGCCCCGGCTGGGGCACCCGCCGCAACGGCCCCGAGGCCGCCCCGGCCCCGCGCCCCGCCCCCTGACGGCGGGTCCGACCGGGGCCGCCGCCCGGGCCGGAGCCGTCGAGCGAGCCGGGGGCCGCCGGTCAGGCCGCAGCTGCCGGTCAGGCCAGGCCGAGCGCGGGCAGGACGGCGGACTCCACGTAGCGGGTCAGGTAGTCCGCGTCGGCGGGCCGGCCCTCGATCAGCGGGCGGATCCGGGTCACCCCGAAGAGCATGCTCGGGACGAAGGCGAGGGCCGGGTGGTCGGCCGGGACCTCGCCGCGCTCCACCCCGCGCCGCAGCACCGCCTCCAGCGCCGCGACCTCGGGGGCCACCACCGTCTCGCGCACCGCGTCCCGCAGGTCGCTGTCGGTCATCACGGCGTAGCCGAGCGCCTGCAGCAGGCCGGTGTCCTGGTCCGACCAGGCCCCGGTGACCGCGGCCGCCAGGCGCAGGTCGCCGGCCAGCGAGCCGGTGTCGATCCCCGCGCAGCGCGGCTGCCGGTCGGCGCGCAGGGCGGCCGCGACGAACCGGGCCTTGCTGCCCCAGTGCCGGTAGAGGGTGGACTTGCCGCACCGGGTGCGGGCGGCCACGCCCTCCATGGTGACGGCCTGGTAGCCGTGGTTGCGGACCTCGTCGAGCACCGCCTCGAAGAACTCCCGCTCCCGCTCGGAACTGATCTTCGAACGGGCCGGGGCGGTGGTCGGTTCCGCGTCCTGGTCGGGCGGTCGCGTCACGGCTTCCCCCATGGTGTCGGCACGGTGGCGGGCGTCTGTACACTACCGAAACGTATCGATACGCGCCCGTATCGATACGTCGGCGTATCGGCACTCGCGGGCGGTCCCCGAGCGCGGTCCGCCAGTAAGGGGGGAAGGGTTGCCCGCTCGGACGGAACCCGCCACGACACCCGCCGCGGACATACCCAGGCCCCGGCTGCTCCGGGAACTCCTGCTCGTCCTCGGACTGTTCACGGTCTACAAATTCGGCCGGAGACTGGCCATCGGCCACACCGAGGCCGCCTTCCACAACGCGGACCGGGTCTGGGACCTGGAACGCGCCGTCCGCCTCCCCGGCGAGGGGGCCGTGCAGTCCCTGCTGCTGCACGACCACACCGTCGTCCAGGCGGCGAACGCCTACTACGCGACCGTCCACTTCCCGGCGACCGGGCTCTTCCTGGTCTGGCTCTACCTGTGCAGACCCGCCCACTACCTGTGGGCCCGCCGGGTGCTGGCCGCCGTCACCTCGGCCGCGCTGGTGCTGCCCTTCGTCTTCCCGCTGGCCCCGCCGCGGATGCTCACCGCCAGCGGACTGCTCGACACCGGCCGGCTCTACGGCCCCTCGGTCTACGGCCCGCCGACCACCGACCACCTCTCCAACCAGTACGCCGCGATGCCCTCGCTGCACTTCGGCTGGGCCCTGATGGTGGCGATCGGCCTGATCGCGGCCACCCGCTCGCGCTGGCGCTGGCTGTGGCTGCTGCACCCGCTGATCACCCTGACGGTGATCGTCGGCACGGCCAACCACTACTGGCTGGACTCGATCGCCGCCACCCTGATGTTCCTGATCGCCTTCGCCCTCCTCCCCGGCCCCGGCCGCACCGGCACCGACCTCCGCCGCCGCGGCCCGCACCGCGCCCGGCCACCCGTGGCCACCCCCGCCCACCCGTAGCCGCCCCGGTCGCCGCGCCGCGCCCCCGCCCCGGCCGCCGGGGAGCGGGCGCGCGGCGACCGGGCGATCCTGTGCACACCGGCGGTGAGCGCCGGGCCACGGGACGGGCGACCCGGTTCCGGGGCACGCCGAGCGAGAGGTCGGAGCCGATGGAACGGGTGAAGGGCGCACTGACGGCCCGGGCGGCCCCGGCAGCGGCGTTCCTGCCGGCCGCCCGGCTGCTCCCGGGCACGTCCCTGAAGGGCGGCCTGCGCGGCCCGCTCCGGACCACGCTGCTGTTCTCCCCGGTCGACCCGGTGCCGGGCGGCGTCCTCCGGACGGCCGCACACCCCCTGGCGGTGTGCTCGCTCGGACTCTTCCCGGTCGTCATCGACACGGCCACCCTCAAGGCCACCGCACCGATCACCTCCGACCCGGAGGTCCGCGGCGCGGCCACCGCGTTCCGGGCCGCCCTGGTGATGTCCGCGGTCACCCTCGCCACCCGGCTGCTCCGGCGCCGCCAGCGCGCCCGCCCCGTCGAGGCCGTCTCCTGACCCGCCCGCCGCAGCCGCCACCGTCCGGGAGCGGGCACACCGACGGCCGCCCCGGGGGCGGAGACCCGGACGGCGCCCCGGTCACCCGCGCGGTGGCGCTGGCCGCCGCCGTCCTGCTGTACGGGCTCGTGGTGGGCCTCCAGTACGGCACCGACGGCTGGCACCTGCCCTCCGTGCTGGTCGCGGTGCCCGCGGTCGTCGCGCTCGCCTTCGGACCGCCCGCGATCCTCGCCTCCGCGTTCCTCGCGGTCGCCACCCGCTGGGCGTTCACCCTCTCCGACCCCGGGCGCACCGGCGCCGCCGTCGGCACCACCCTGGTGATCCTCGGCATCGCCGCGCTCGGCTGCTTCGTGGTCCGCCGCCACGAACGCTCCGCGGCCCGCCTGGTCAGCGTCGCCACCGTCGCCGAGACCGCCCAGCGCGCCGTGCTGCGCCCCGTCCCGGCCACCGTCGGCGGGTTCCGGGCCGCCGCCAACTACCGGGCCGCCGCCCGCTACGCCCGGATCGGCGGGGACCTCTACGCCGTCGCGGACACCCCGGCCGGACTGCGCGCGCTGATCGGCGACGTCCGCGGCAAGGGCCTGGACGCGGTGGCCACCGCCGCCGTCGTGCTCGGCGCCTTCCACGAGGCCGTCCTGGACGCGCCCACCCTGGACGCCCTCGCCGACCGGCTCGACGCCAGCCTGCGCCGCCACCTCACCGACCCGGAGTCCTTCGTCACCGCGTTCCTCCTGGAGGCCGCGCCCGACGGCACCGCCCGCGGCCTCTCCTGCGGCCACCCCGCCGCCCTGCTGCTGCGCGGCACCGCGGTCCGCGAACTCCCCGCCCCGCCCGGCCTCCCGCTCGGCCTGCGCACCCCCGCGGCCGGCCCCGCACCGGCCCCCGCCACCCTGCTGCACCCCGGCGACACCCTGCTGCTGTACACCGACGGGATCAGCGAGGCCCGCGACCGCGACGGCGCGTTCTACCCGCTCCCGGACCGGCTGGCCGCCTGCGCCGGACTGTCCCCGCAGGCCCTGGTGGACCGGCTGCAGCAGGACGCCCACGACTTCGCCGGCGGCACCGACGACGACACGGCCCTGCTCGCCCTGAGCCGGGGCCCCGCCGCGCCGGACCCGCTGCGCAGCGCTTGAACGGGCGTGGCGTTCGAGGCCGGCGTCGACGACGCTCCCGCCGGCTGCCCGCTGCCGGCTGCCGGCTGCCGGTTCCCGGGCGCCACCGGGCTCCGGTGGGCGTACCGTCGGAGCCCGGTACCGAGGAGGGCTCCCGATGCACGACGTGACCTGTTCGATGACAGTCTCGCTCGACGGCTACATCACCGACCCGGACGGCGGCCTCGGCTGGGCGCCACCCGACGAGGAGGTCTTCCGGCTCGCCACCGACGAGGTCCGCAGGGTCGGCGTCCACCTGCTCGGCAGGCGGCTGTACGAGGCGATGCTGTACTGGGAGGACAACGAGCAGGATCCGCAACTCGGCTTCTCCACCCGGGAGTTCGCCGAGCTCTGGCGCGGGCTCCGGAAGGTGGTCTTCTCCCGGACCCTCCCGGCGGTGCGCGGCAACGCCCGGCTGGCCTCCGGCACGCTCGCCGACGAGGTCGCCCGGCTGCGGGCCGAGCCGGGGGACGGCGACATCGCGATCGGCGGCGCCGACCTCGCCGCCCAGGCGGCCGGACTGGACCTGATCGACGAGTACCGGCTGCGGACGTACCCCGTCCTCCTCGGCGGCGGCACCCCGCTCTTCCCCCGGGACGGACGGCGCAGGGACCTCGAACCCGTCGAGTCCCGCCCCCTCGCCGCGGGGGCCCGCTACCTGCGCTACCGGGTGCTCAGGGAGCGGTGAGCGTGCCCAGCGCGTCCTGGGCGAAGGCGACGGCGGCGGCCTCGGCGGGGTCCGGCGCGCCCTCGGCGGACGGGCCGGAGCCGGCCGCCGCCGAGTAGCCGACCGTGACCAGCGCGTTGCCCCGGAGCGCCGTCAGGGTGACCCGGCCGAAGTTGCCGTAGGCGACGTGCAGCACCGTCGCCCGGTCTCCGAGTCCGGGGACGGTCCGGTCGCCGGTGATCTTCCCGCCGGCGCCGGACGCGCTGGTCCGGTCGATGGTCACCGTCTGCTGGTAGACGCTCCCCGCCTGCGGGGACAGCAGCACGCCGACCTCCACCGTGGCGTAGCCGCTCCCGCCCGTCCAGGTGCCGCGCGCCGAGACCGTCCCGCCGACGGCCGGTGACGCCGTGCAGGTGGCGCCCTTGGCGTAGCGCTCGACCGTCTCCGGGCGCAGCAGCGCGCAGCCGTCGGCCAGTTCGGTGTAGAGCGCGGGGGCGGTGCTCGGGGCGGTCGGGGCGGGCGAGGACGACCCGCCGACGGCGGACGTCGCGGTGGACGGCGCGGCGGAGGCCGCGGCGGACGGCGCCGGGTCGGTCAGGTGGGCCAGCAGGCTCAGGGCGAGGGCCACGGCGCCGGCCCCGGCGGCCAGGCCGCCGAGCAGCCAGGTCCAGCGCCGGGCGGGACCGGCCGGGCGCAGGTCCGCCGGGTCGGGGAGGGTGGCCGGGGTGGGCTGCTCCGGCAGGACGCGGGTGGCCGCGGGGGGCGGCAGCGGCCGGGTGGTGGGAGGCGGCGGGGCCCCGGGCGTGGGCAGCAGCGGGAGGGTCGCGGGCGGGCCCGGCGGCAGCGGCCGGGTCGGCGGGGCGTCCTGGAAATCGGCCATGGCGTGGTGGACCTTTCGACTCGACGGCGGGTCAGCCGGCGGGCAGGTGGTAGGCGGTCAGCGTGCTCCCGTAGCCGACCAGCAGGGCCGTGTCCTGGAGCAGGACCTGCGGTTCGCCCGGCTGCCGGGCGAAGGACTGCCGCCACCGGGGGGCGCCGTCGGCCGCGCCGAGCGCCTGCAGGGTGGTCCCGCCGTCGGCGGCGGGCGCGGTGAGCAGGACCAGCCCCCCGGCGGCGCCCCGGACGGTGGCGCCACCGGGGGAGCGCCGGGTCCAGGTGGTGCGCCCGGTGCGCAGTTCGGTGCCGGACGCGCCCTGCGGCCCGCCCAGCACCAGGGTTCCGGCGGCGGCCGCGCTCCCGCTGAGGTAGCCGGGGCGCGGGCCGCCCCAGAGCCGGGTGCCCCCGGCGGCGTCGAGGGCCGCCGTGGCGACCTGCCCGTCCGGGACCGCCGCGCTGCCGGGCGGCAGGCAGGTGACCACGTCCTGGTGGAGGTCCAGCGAACCCAGGTAGGAGCCGGTGGCCGAGGTCGCGGCGGCCGGGGGCAGGCCGGTGGGCCGGGTCCAGCGGGCGGTGCCGTCCCGGCCGTCCAGCGCGGCGAGCTCCAGCTCCCGGGTCAGGGCGTACAGCCGGTCGCCGGTCGGCGGCACGTACAGGTCCTGGGCGTCGAGGGACCAGAGCTGCCGGCCGGTCGCGCGGTCGAGGGCGGCGAAGCGGAACATCCGGCTCGCGCTCTGCTCCAACCCGGCGAGCAGGGTCAGCACCAGCAGGTCGGCCGCGGCCGAGCCCTGGGGGCGGTAGGAGGTGCCCTGCGCCGGGCCGGTCCACAGCCGGTCGCCGCGGTCGGCGTCGTAGCCGTGCGGAGCGCCGTCCGGGCCGGTGACCAGCAGCAGGCCGGGGACCGGCAGGGCGATGGACTGCGCGCCCGGGACGGGGTCGGCCGAGCGCCAGAGCGTCCGGCCGTCCCGGGCGTCGCGGGCCCGCACGGCGCCGTCCGCGTCCACGGTCCACACCCGGTCGCCGTCGCCCACCGGGTGGGAACCGGCGGCCGCGGTGCTGCTCCACAGCGTCCGCCCGTCGGCGCGGGCGTAGCCGACCAGGCCGGTGCCGTCCGCGCAGACCACCGCCTGCGGGCCGCAGCCGAGCGGGGCCATGCCGGGGCGGGGGAGCGCGACCGACCAGCTCTTCGGGGGCGCCCCGGCGTCCGGGCCGGGCCACAGCGCCCGGGCGGCGCCCGCGGTGGCGGCGGTGCCGAGCAGGGCCGTGCCGAGGACGAGCAGGCGGCGCCGGGTGCCGTTCGGGTCCTTCAGCACCCGGGCCAGGTCCCGCTCGTGCCGGCGCACCGTCCGGTCCGCCCCGCCGAGCCAGCCGGCGCCGGCCGTCCAACCGGTGCCGACCGCCGGGCCGTACCGGAACGCCTCGGCGAGTTCGGCCGGGGCGGGCCGCCCGGCCGGGTCGCGGTGCAGGCAGCGCAGCAGCAGCCCGAGCAGTTCCGGCGGCACCCCGTCGAGGTCCGGCGGCTCCTCGGCGGCCCGGTAGATCAGCACCGCGGACGGCCCGTGGCCGAACGGCGGGCGGCCGGTGGCGGCGAAGGCCAGCACGGCGCCGAGGGAGAACAGGTCGCTGGCCGGGGTGAGCTCCCCGCCCGCCGCGTGCTCGGGGGACATGAACCCGGGCGTGCCGATGATCTCGCCGCTCGCGGTGGGCACCGCGTCGAGGGTCGGCTTGCTGATCCCGAAGTCGATGACCCGCGGGCCGTCCCGGGTGACCAGGATGTTCGAGGGCTTCAGGTCGCGGTGGATGATCCGGGCGCGGTGGATCGCGGCGAGCGCCTCCACCAGCCCCGCCCCCAGCACCTGCAGGGCAGGACCGGCGAGCGGACGGTGCCGGGACACCGCCTCGTGCAGCGACGGCCCGACGACGAACTCGGTCGCCAGCCAAGGCAGTTCGGCATCGGTGTCGGCGTCCACCACCGCCACCGTGTAGGCCCCGTTGACCGCCCGGGCCGCCGCCACCTCCTGGGCGAACCGGCGCCGGAACTCGGCGTCGGCCGCGTACTGCCGCTGCACGGTCTTCACCGCGACGGGGCGCCCGCTGTCGGTGACGGCCAGGTGGACGTCGCCCATGCCGCCCGCGCCGAGCCGCCGCAGCACCCGGTACGGGCCGATCCGCCGCACGCTCACGCCGCACCCGCCCGGAACGCGCGCAGCGTGGTCGCCGAGGCGCAGTACAGCGTCGCGCCGTCGGCCGCGGTGGTCCACCGGCCCTCGTCGGAGGGCGCCCGGGCCACCCAGCGGACCGCGCCGCCCGCCTGGTCCAGCACGGCCGCCGCGGACGACCCGTCCAGCAGCGGCACGGCGAAGAAGCCGTCGCCCGCCGACGGCGCCTGGAAGTCCATCCCCGTCCCGCCCGGGTCCGCGGCCCGCACGGTGGTGTGCCACAGCCCCTTGCCGGTGCCGACGTCCAGGCAGTACGCCGTGCCCCGGCTCCCGGAGAGCAGCAGCCGCCCGGCCCCGAGCGCGCAGCCGAAGACCGCCTGCGGGACGGCGGGCGCCGTCCAGCGCCGCTGCCCGGTCGCGGGGTCCAGGGCGGCCACCGCGGTCCCGCGGACCACGAGCAGCAGGTCGCCGGTGCGCAGCAGCCGGGAGGGCGTCCCGGTGTCCGGGGTGACGCCGGTGGCCTGCCAGCGGGACTCGCCGGTGCGCAGGTCCACCGCGTGCAGGGCCGCGCCGTCCTCGTAGTAGCAGCGGCCGTCGGCCACCAGGCCCATCGAACTGCCGGAACCGTCGAGCAGCGGCTCGTCGCTGCGGGCTGTGGCGACCGCCATGCTCCGGCCGATCTCCTGCTGCCAGCGCACCGCCCCGCTGTCCGGATCGACCCCGGCCACCGTCCCGCCGCCGGTGACGGAGGTCTGCCGGGCGAGCACCACCGTCCGGTCGTCCGCGCCGAAGACCCGCAGGCTCATCGCCGCCGCGTCGCGCTGGTCGGCGGGCACCGCGAGCGGACCCTGCCGGACCCGGCCCCCGCCGTCCAGCCGCAGCAGGTTCGCGAGCCGCCCGGACGTCCCGTACAGCACGCCGTCCTGCACCTGGACGCACTGGACGTCCGACCGGGAGGACCAAGCCCGGCCTCCGCTCGCCCCGTCGTAGCCGACCGCCTCCACACCCGCGCCCCACCACACCGGAGTGGCGCCGAGCAGGGACAGCCGGTGGCCCACCGTCACGCCGGTGACCGGGGTGCTCCACAGCGGGGCCGGGGCCCCGGCCGGCGTGCCGCCCGCGGCCTCCGCCCCCCACGCGTCCACCGCCCGCCCCACCGGCGCCGCGCCGTC
>NZ_JBSGET010000192.1:0-12359 GCF_053603035.1 Kitasatospora sp. NPDC004272
GGCCGGTCCCCGGGCGGGGACCGGCCTCCGTCGTGCGTCGTTCTGCGGTGGGTGCGGGTGGCCGGACCGGCTGAGTACGGTCAGGCCAGCAGGCGGGTGGCGTCGATCTCGGCCCAGATGGACTTGCCCTGGGCGTGCCGGTCCGCGCCCCAGCGGTCGGCGGTGCGCTGCACGATGTACAGGCCGTGGCCGCCGGGCAGGCCGGGCAGGTGCGGGGTGCGCAGCGCCGGCAGGGTCTCGGAGCCGTCGGAGACCTCGATCCGCAGCCGCTCGGGCGTCGCGTGGAGGACGAGTTCGAGCGGGCCGCCGGCGTGCAGCATCGCGTTGCCGACGAGCTCGGCGACCAGCAGCACGACGTCCTCGGCGAGGTCCGGGTCGGGCGGGGTGGACCAGGACCAGTCGCCGAGGGCCTCCGTGGTGAACGCCCGGGCCCGGGCCACCGGGCGCGGCACGCCCACCAGTCGTAGGCGCCGACGCTGCCCGCCGGGCGGCAGGACCGCCCCGGCGTCCGGACGGTCGCCGTCCAGGGTTCCCCGGCTCGGTGTCACGTGGGTTCCCTTCGCTTTCGACGGCGCTCTCACAGGCTCACGGGTCGCTCTCACGGATCGGTTTCCCGGCTGCGCCAGGATTATGCCCGGTGCGGCCGACAGTACGGGTACGGCGGGTGGCGGACGGTGCCGGAGGGCAGGTCAGCCGTCCGTGGCGATGGCCGCTTCCACCGTCTCGTGGATGGCGAACACGGCCTTCGCACCGGTCAGTTCGAGCAGGTGCTGGACCGGCCCGGACAGCGCCGCCAGATGGAAGGAGACCCCTCCGTCGTCGGCTGCCATCCGGGTCTGGAGCAGCAGGTTCAGCCCGGACGAGTCGCAGAAGTCGACCCGTCCCAGGTCGACGATCAGCGCCCGGGGGCGTTCGGCGACCAGTAGATCGAGCGCTTCCCTGGCCGGAGCCAGGGTCTCGATGTCCAGGTCGCCCGACAGTGCGCACACCGCCGCGCGGGACGGTGTACGTCGGACGTCCACCGCCAGGGGGGCCACGGGCATGTTCTCGGCTGGCATCCTCGTCCTGTTCCCTCGACCGGTCTGCCTCGACCTTACGCACTGATGGGCGCGGCGGTCGAGACGGGGGTGCCCGGTGCGGTCGGTGGTGGCGGCGGGGGCCGCCACCACCGAGGGAGTCGACCGACTCGCGTCGGCCGGTGTGGTCAGTCGGTCGCGTCGAGCCCGGTGCGGAGCTTGGCCAGCGTGCGGGACAGCAGCCGGGACACGTGCATCTGGGACAGCCCGAGACGGGCGCCGATCTGCGACTGGGTGAGGTCCTCGCAGAACCGCATCGCGAGGATCTGCCGCTCCCGCTCCGGCAGTCGGGCGATCAGCGGCTTCAGCGCGACCAGGTTCTCGACCAGCGCGAACCGCCCGTCCACCTGGCCCAGCCGCTCGGCGGGCTGCTGCCCGTCGCCCTCGCCCGGGGAGGTCAGGTCGAGCGACCCGGCGGTGTGCGCGTTCGCGGCGGCCAGACCCTCGATCACCTCCTCCTCGGTCAGCGAGAGGTGCTCGGCGAGGTCGGCGACGGTCGGCTCGCGGTCCAGGGTCTGGGCCAGCGCGTCCTGCGCCTTCGCCAGGTCCAGGCGCAGCTCCTGCAGGCGGCGCGGTACGTGCACGGACCAGGTGGTGTCCCGGAAGTGGCGCCGTATCTCGCCGATGATGGTCGGCACCGCGTACGTGGTGAACTCGACGCCGAGCTCCGGGTCGAACCGGTCGATCGCCTTGATCAGGCCGACCGAGCCGACCTGCAGCAGGTCCTCGTACGGCTCCTTGCTGTGGCCGAAGCGGCGGATCGCGAACCGGACCAGGGTCAGGTTCAGCTCGATCAGGGTGTTGCGAACGTAGCTGAACTCGCGAGTGCCCTCCTCCAGGCCGGCCAGCCGTCGCAGCAGCACCCGGGTCATCGCGCGGGCGTCGGCGGGGGTGGCGTTCACCGGGTCGGCGAGCACGTCCGGGTCGAGGTCCACGGTGGTGGCCTCGTACGCGGCGGTGGCGGGGTACTCCACAGGGGCGGAGGACGCCTCTATGGGGGCAGTCAGGAGAAGTTCATCAGTGGGCACGGGCATGCCAGTCCTTTCCTCGTCTCCGGCCGGTCCGTTCCCGGGTACCCGGGGTTCCTTCGATCATGCCAGGCTCGACTGTGAAGTTTATGTGAAGCAAATGCGGAGGCGTTTGTCCCCCTTGGATCGTGCATGCGCCCCGGCGGCCGGGGCACACGGCCCTCCGACGCGGACCGCACCGGCGGCCGCCCCCGCGGAGGAGGGAAACCCATGGGTCGGATAGAGGAATCCGTCGAGATCGACGCGCCGATCAGCGCCGTCTACCGCGAGTGGACCGACTACGAGCCGCTCCCCGCCTGCATGCGCGGCGGAGCCGGGCGCGGCGCCACCGCGACCGAGGTGCTGCCGCTCGACCGGATCGCCTGGAGCGGCGGCCCCGAGCTGCCCGGGCACTCCGGAGTCGTCACCTTCCACCGGGTCACCGAGGACAGCACCCGGCTGATGCTCCAGCTCGACACCGAACCCCACGGGCTCTGGGACCACCTGGTCGAGGGCCTCGGCTTCACCGACCGCCGGATCATCGACGAACTCGCCGCCTTCAAGGCCCAGGTCGAGGACCATCGGCAGCACCTGGCGGCCTGACCGCGCCGCGGCGCCGCAGTCCGCCACGTGCCCACCGCCCGCCGCCCGCCCGCCGCGTGAAACGGAAGAACGGAAGAACGCAGTTCGCCCACCCGCGAGAAACGGAAGGGAGCACCGCCATGGGCCCCGTCACCGAGCGGATCACCCTGCACCTGCTCGCCCCCGACGGCACCACCGTCCACCTCGACACCGACTGGCGCTACCGGCCCGACGACCCCTACGCGGTGCGCCTCGACTTCGGCCCGCGCGCGGCCGGGGCCGGCTGGGTGCTGTCCCGGGAGATGCTGCTCGCCGCGCTGCACGGGCCGGTCGGCGACGGCGACATCCACTTCGCGCCGCTCGACGACGGCTCGCTGCGCCTGGTGCTCGGCGGCGCGGGCGGCCCGGTGGCGCTCAGCGTGGACTGCGCCGCGCTGGCCGCGTTCCTCGCCGCCACCCTCGAACTGGTGCCGCTGGGAACCGAGTTCGAGCGGATCGACTGGGACGGCGGGTTGGCCGGGCTGCTGTCGGCCTGAGCGGACGGTGGCCCCGCCCGAGGTGGACGGGGCCGGTCCGGCCGGGGCTCAGCGGCGGGCCAGGCGGCGTTCGCCGCCCGTGCCGGTGGCGTAGTTCAGGTGGTAGTGCGCGAAGACCTCGGGCTCCTGCTCGGCGGCCAGCACGTCGTCGGTGCCGATGGACGGCGCGTTCTTCACGTCGTTGCGGTTGAACGGCACCCGCAGGTAGCCGGGGCCGGCCACCGCGTCCGCGATCGGCACGAACACCAGGCGGTGCCGGCCGAGCATGCCGACCGTGACGGTGGCGAAGGACGGTGCGTCGGTGGCGGTGTCCACGTAGACGTTCTCCAGGCTGCCGATCTTCTTGTCGTCCTGGTCGACCACGTCGTGGTTGCGCCACTCCCGGATGTCGGCGATCTCGATCATTCACGGCCTCCGTCGGCTGGGTCCGGCCCCCTGGGCGTTCCGTCCCTTCCGTTCCATGCTCACCGACGGCGCCGGAGGGCGCCCCTCCGAGTGCGCCCGTCGGACGTGCGGAGGCGTGCGGGGGCGCGGGTGCGCCGGGGGTCCCGGGCGGAACGCGTCAGGCGTCGGGCGGTTCGACGGGTGCGGGCCCGGGGGCGGCCGCGGGGGACGACCCCGGGGAGGCCGCGGGGGGTGGGCCGGGGAGCAGCAGGGTGGCGAGCTCGTCGAGCAGTTCGGCGGCCCGCCGGGCCTGCGCGGGGTCGGCCACCGCCTGGGCGAGCAGCGGTTCGGCGGGGCGGGCGACCCGGGCCCTGATGTAGCCGCGGGCGAGCGCGGAGACGGAGAGCAGCGTGCGGCGCCCGTCGGCGGGGTCGGGTGCGGCGTCCAGCAGGCCGCGTTCGCGCAGCCGGGCGACCGAGGTGGAGACGTGGCTCTGGGCGAAGCCGGTGCGGACCCGGATGTCCTGCACCGAGCTGCCGGGGTGCTGGTAGACGTCGGAGATCACCGCGATCTCGCCCGGGGTGAGGGCCGCCGAGGCGTGGTCGGTGACCATCGCCCGGCCGAGCTCGGTGAGCCGCTTGCCCAGTCGCAGAAGCCGTACGCCGTCCATGGCGGACAGGCTACCGCGAGGACGGACAACCGCATCGTCACAGATGCATCTCGGGAGATACATCTTCACGGATACATCTTCGCAGATGCATCTGTGACGATGTAGTTTTGCGGGCATGACGACGAACGAGCCCGCCGGCCCCGGCCCCGGCGACCCCACCTCCGCGGTCTCCGCGCCCTCCGGCCCCGAGGTCGGTTCCGACCGCGCCGCGCGGCTGAGCCCCGTCTCCCGGACCGCGCTCGCGGTGGCCCGGGTGCGCGCCTACGAGAGCAGCCGGCCGGAACCGCTGTTCACCGACCCGTACGCCCTCGCCTTCATCGCCGCCTCCGGCACCCCGCTGCCCACGGCCGGGCCCGACCGGCCGCTGGCCCGGCTGCTGGTGACCAGGGGCATCATGCGCACCCGCTTCTACGACGACCGGCTGCCCGCCGCCGGCGCCCGCCAGGTCGTGCTGCTCGCCGCCGGGCTCGACACCCGGGCCTACCGGCTGGCCTGGCCGCCCGGCACCCGGCTGTTCGAGGTCGACCTCCCGGCCGTCCTCGACTTCAAGCAGTCCGTCCTGGACGAGCAGGGGGCCGAGCCGGCCTGCGAGCGGGTCGCCCTGCCCGCCGACCTGGCCGACCCCGACTGGACGGACCGGCTCCTGGCGGCCGGGTTCGACCCCGGGCGGCCCACCGTCTGGCTGGCCGAAGGGCTGCTGGTCTACCTCGACGCCGAACAGGCGGCCGGGCTGCTCACCGCCGTCGGCGGGCTCTCCGCCCCCGGCAGCAGCCTGCTGACCGAGCAGGCGCGCGACGTCTCCCGGGTGCCCGCCGAGGCGGGGCTCACCGAGATGACCGCGCTGTGGCGCGGCGGCCTGGGCCCCGGCACCGCCGACTGGCTGGACGCGCACGGCTGGCGGACCGGCTTCACCGCGATGGACGCCTTCGCCGCCTCGCTGGGACGCGAACTCCCGGCGGCCGGCTTCGAGGGCGCGGGCTTCCTGGAGGCCGTCCGCACCGCCTGAACCACTGAAACGCTGAAGTACTGAACCGCTGAAGCACTGAACCGCTGAACCGACGTCGCGCACAAGCACGTTCACCGCCGGCCGGAGGAACCGGCCGACGGTGAACGGGGTTTGAGCGGCTGATCGGGGAGCGGTCAGGAGGTCGCGGTGCACACCGCCGTCGCGGTGGCCGCGGCCGAGGCGTCGGTCCGGGTCGCCTGGACGCCGAACGAGGTGGACGCCGCCGGGGCCAGCGCCCCGTTGTAGGCCAGGTTCGTCGCGGTGACGGTCTGCCCGCTGCGGGTCACGGTCGCGCTCCAACTGCTGCTGATCTGCACGCTGGTGGGCCACGTCCAGGCCACCTGCCAGCCCTTGACCGGCGCGGTGCCGGTGTTGGTGACGGTCACCGTCGCGGTCAGTCCGCTGCCCCAGTCGTTCAGGCTGATCGCCGCCGAGCATCCGGCGTTCGTCCCGCTGCCGCCGGTCGCGGTGGTCGCCGTCACCGCCGCCGAGGAGGCCGACACGTTGCCCGCCGCGTCCTTGGCCCGGACGGTGTAGCTGTACGCGGTCGCCGCGCTCAAGCCGCTGTCGGTGTACGAGGTCGAGGTGGCCGAGGCGACCTTCGTCCCGTCGCGGTACACGTCGTAGCCGGTGACGGCGGTGTTGTCGGTGGACGCCGTCCAGGACAGCGAGACGCTGCTCGCCGTGGTGCCGGCGACCGCCAACCCGCCCGGGACGGACGGCGCCTGGACGTCGCCGGTGCCCGGGTTGCCGCCGGTGGAGGAGCCGAAGCCCGGGGCCTTGACCGAGGCCAGGTAGTTGTCCTTGACCGTGTTGACGGTGGTCCAGTCGTCGTTCAGGATGCCGCCGGTGTCACCGGAGTTGGGGTTCCAGGACCAGAACGTCCACTGGAAGGAGTCCGCACCCGCCGTCGCGGTCGGCCGCAGGTACTGCACCAGCGCCTTCAGCCAGGCCTGGTCGGTGGTCGACTGCAGCGTGGTGCCGAACTCGCCGACCCACACCGGCGCGATGTTCTGGTTGAACAGGTAGCCCCAGTTCTTGTCCCAGACGCCCGGCATGTTCGCCGGGAAGCTCGGGTCGGAGAACCAGGTCTGCTGCGCCACGCTGGTCGCGTAGTCGTGCGCCGAGTACACCACCCGGTTGGCGACGCTCAGTTGGACCGGGTACTGGCCCGCGCCCTGCAGGTTGCCGCCCCACCAGTACGAGCTGCCGTTGAAGCTCTGCACGCCCTCGACGAAGATCAGCAGCTTCGGGTTGGCGCCCAGCACCGCCTCGCCGCCGCGCTGGGCGGCCAGCCGCCAGTCGGTGGAGAGGTCACCGCAGCCCCAACAGGCCGGGTCGTGCGGCTCGTTGTGCAGGTCGATGCCGATCACGGCGGAGTTGCCCGCGTACCGGGCGGCGATCGACTTGAGGTTCGCCAGCCAGGTCGACTCC
This sequence comes from Kitasatospora sp. NPDC004272, assembly GCF_053603035.1. NCBI lineage: Bacteria > Bacillati > Actinomycetota > Actinomycetes > Kitasatosporales > Streptomycetaceae > Kitasatospora > Kitasatospora sp. NPDC004272. Next base: position 6,696 of record NZ_JBSGET010000192.1, read on the forward strand.
GGCACCGAAGCGGTGTACCAGAGCGCCGACTGCCCGGCGGAGTCCGGGCGGTGGCGGTCCAGGATGACCTTCATGCCGATGCTGCCCGCGTAGTTGACCAGCTTGTCCATCACGCCGAGCGAGCTCAGGCCGACCAGGTCGGCGTTCATCCCGCCGGAGGTGTTCAGGCTGCTCGGCGTGGTGCCCTTGAAGATGTCGTCGCTGTAGGGCAGCCGGATGGTGTTGTAGCCCAGCGACTTCATCTGGTCGATCATCGACTTGTAGTCGCGGCTCCACAGGCCGTGGGGCACGTAGTTGGAGGTCTCGAAGCCGAACCAGTTGATGCCCGCGATCCGCACCGGGTTCCCGGCCTCGTCGAGGATCTGCCGGCCGCTGGTGTGCCAGTAGCCGGCCCCCGCGCTGGAGGCGGCGGCGGTCGCGGTGGTGCCGGTGGTGGCGGCCTGGGCCGCCGGGACCGCCGGGGCGGTCAGCGTGGTGACGAGCGCGGCGGCCAGGGCCGCGGCACAGCCCGCCAGCCGGCGCGTCAGGCGCCGGTGCAGTCGGAGGCGCATGGGTCTCGTTCCTCTCTGGACGCGGGTGGGGGCGTCCGGTGGGGGTGGGGTGGTCCGAGACGTTCTTCGGGGTGCTGGGTGCTGGGTGCTCGTACTGGGAGGTGCTCGTGGTGCGGGGTGCTCGTGGTGCTGGGGGTCGGGTCCTGCGGTGGCCGGCGGGGGTCGGAGGGGGAGCGGCCCGGTCGTGGTGGGGGGATGATCGGGAGCGCTCCCACTCGTGGCCCTCGCGGGCCTGCCATATGAAGCCAGACCTTCCGGGGGGTCGTCAAGAGTTTTGGGAGCGCTCCCACTTGATGGGGGTCGTTCGCGGTGGCGCGCTGAAACGTACATCGGGCGTCCGGGGGACGGTGGAGTGACCCCGCTGACGGTCCGCGCGTTGACTGCGGGGGGCCACCGGTGATGGAGTCCGGACCGCCGGATGTGCGTTTTCGCCCTGTTGGGAGGCTGGTTTCGATGGCGGGTCGGCAGATCACCGTGGTCGGGGAGTGCGTCGCCGACGCCTTCGTCGAACGGGACGGGTCCCGGCCGGGCGAACTCGGACTGCGGGTGCTGCCCGGCGGCGGCCCGGCCAACACCGCGGTCGCCCTGGCCCGGCTGGGGACGCCCACCCGGTTCGTCGGCCGGATCTCGGCCGACCCGTTCGGCCGGCTCTTCCGCGAGCACCTGACCGGCTCCGGCGTCGACCTGACGGGCACCGTCGCGGCCGCCGAACCCAGCACCCTGGCCCTGGCCGCGCTGGACGACGAGGGCCGCGCCACGTACTCGTTCCACGCGGAGGGCACCGCCGACTGGCAGTGGACCGGGGCGGAACTGGCCGCCGCCCGCGGGGACGGCTCGGTCTGCCTGCACACCGGCTCGCTCGCCCTGGTCCGCGAACCCGGCGGCCCGCGGATCGAGGAACTGCTCGCCGGGGCCCGCCCGCACGCCACCGTGTCGATCGACCCCAACGTCCGCCCGCTGCTGGCCGCCCCCGAGCAGTACCGGCGGCGGCTCGACCGCTGGTGCGAACTGGCCGACCTGCTGCGCCTGAGCGAGGACGACCTGCACGCCCTGCTGCCCGGCGCCGCCCCCGAGGACGCCTGCGACCGCTGGCACGCGGCGGGCGCCCGGCTGGTCGTGGTGACGCTCGCCGAACGCGGCGCGCTCGCCTCGCTGGACGGCCGCCGGGTCCGGGTGGCCGCGCCCGTGACCCGGGTGGCCGACAGCGTCGGCGCGGGCGACTCCTTCACCGCCGGACTGCTGCACTCCCTCGCCGTGCAGGGGCACCTCGGCGGGCGGCTGGACTCGCTCACCCCCGAGGACCTGGAGCGCGCCTGCGCCTTCGCCGCCCGGGTCGCCGCCCGGACGGTCGCCGTCCCCGGGGCCAACCCGCCGTGGGCCGACGACCTCTGACGGGCCGACGACCTCTGACGGGCCGACGGCCCGGGGCGGGGGCGGCGGCCCGGGGCGGGAGCGTGGGCGCGGGCGGGAGCGGATCAGCTGAGCGGCGAGGACTTCCAGGCGCCGTTGACCCGCACGTACAGCCGCTGGTTGGCGGTGTCCACCGCCAAGGTGCCGTTGGCGGGGGCGCGCTGGAAGGATGCGTCCGAGACCGGGCCGGCGACCTGGCGCAGCGGCGGGTTCGGCGCGTGGGTGAGCGGGACGGCGCCGCTGCTCTGGGCGCCCTTGTTGCCGTAGCTGTTCTCGATCCGGAAGTCGCCGCTGGAGGTCAGCTCGTAGTACAGGTGCGCGCCGGCCGGGGCCGTCCCGTACAGGCCGACCACGTTGCGCAGCACCGCGGCGGTGCTGGGGCCCGCGTACACGGCGACGCCCGAATTGACCGTCGCCGTCGAGCCGTTGGCGATCAGCACGTTCTCCAGGGTGGAGGCGATCGGCGATCAGACGATGATGTTCTGGACCTTCTGCTGGTCGGTGGTGAGGCCGGGCGCGAAGTTGCCCGCGTAGCAGTAGATGTTGCTGGCGTGGACGTGCTTGCTGGAGGAGTCGGCCTTGAAGTGCGGGCCGCCCTGCATCTGTGAGGTCTCGAACTTGCAGTCCGTGACGTAGATGCCGTTCGGGTTGTTGGTCGAGCCGGTGCCCGCGGTGATCCACAGCGCGCCGGTGCCGAACGCCTCGAACCGGCAGCCGGTCACGTGCACCTGGTTGGTGTTGTCGGTGCTGGAACCCCAACCGGAGGCGGCGGAGGCGTTGCGCAGCCACATGTTGGGCGTGGTGGAGCTGTTCAGCGGGCCGGTGCTGGACTCCACCACCAGGTTGGAGAACCGCGAGTCCCACAGCTCCACGCCGTCCACGCAGATGTCCTGGTTGCTGGTGATGTAGACGTCCCGGACGACGGTGTTGTCGTTGTAGTACAGCTCGATGACCAGGCCGGTCCTGCCGTTGCCGTTGAAACCGAGGTCCTCCACCGAGCAGTACCGGCGGTGGGTCGCGCCGGTGGCGTCCGGGCCCGCGCCGGAGACCCGCAGCAGCATGCCGTTGTCGCCCTTGACCAGCATCGACGCCTTGCTACCCGCGCCGGTCAGCCGCACCCCGTTGCCGCCCACGGTCAGCGCGGGCGTGCCGCCCGACGGCTTCACCAGGTACCGGCCGGCCGGGAAGTAGACCGTGCCGCCCTGGACGGCCGCCGCGTCGATCGCGGCCTGCACCTTCGCCGTGTCGTCGGTCGAACCGTCGCCGGTCGCACCGTAGTCCTTGACGTTGAACCAGTCCGAGACCCCGCTCGCCCCGGTCGTCGCCGCCGAGGCGGACGGCGCGCCCGCCGTCACCGCGATGCCCGCGACACCCGCCGCCGCACCCGTCAGCAGCGCCCGCCGCCGCAGCACGTCGCCGGCGTTCCGCGCGGAACCGTTCTCGTCCATCCGAGGCCCCCCTCTTGTGAGGCCGGGGTTCCTCCCCGGCCGCAGGGCAAGATCGCACGGACACGGAAGACCGGTCAAGGGATTACCGTCGGTGACGAATCGCCCTGCTGGGGTCCCACCGGGTCTTCTTGCACCCCGCTCCCGCCCTGCCCCTGCCCTTGCCCCTGCCCCGCTCCCGCTTCGGCCCCGCGTAGGTGGGCGGCGGACCGTGGTGGAGGCCGTGCTGCTGCTGGTGCCGGAGCTCCTGGAGGGCTCGTGGTGGGACCGGGACGGCGAGCGGGCTGATCGCCACCCGGCGGCGGGTGCCCTGGGTGCGGCCGCCGGGGGAGTGAGGTGGCCGGGGCGGGGCCGGGGCCCGGGCGGTTCGCGGGGGTGCGAGCCGCCCGGTGCGGCCGGGCGGACTACAGGTCGGCGATCAACTTGCCGGCCTTGCCCCAGTTCTCGCCCGGGTACTCCTGGATCCAGACCATGACGCTCTCGGCCGGGCAGCCCAGGGCGGTGACGAAGGCTTCGGTGACCCGCTCGACCAGCTCGCGTTTCTGCTCGACCTCGCGGGGGCCCTGCTGAATGGTGACGATCGGCATCTTCGGCTCCTGTGTTCCGTCCTGCTGGCCGGTCCTTCCGGCTGACACCAGTTCACCGGAAAGCGCCGTCCGCACCCAGACCCGATTCGCTCTCGCAGCGATCACGGATCCTGATCGTCGCAGCTCGGGGCCGCCGGGGAAGCCCGGCGACAGGCTTCGAGCAGCAGCCGGGGCGGCGGAGCGGAGCGCCGGACGGCCAGCGACACCGGCAGGGCGAGCGGGGTGCGGCAGGGGCGGAAGGCGATCCGGCGGGCGTGCGTCATCCGGGCGTTGGCCGCGTACACCACCGTCCAGGCCGGGGTGCCGGCGCCGATCGCGGCCAGGGTGTTCGGCAGGGTGCTGTGCGGCGGGCCGAACAGCGGTCGGAAACCGGCCCGTTCGCAGGCGTCCGTCACCAGGTCGACCAGGGTCGGGTGGTTGCGCCGCTCGGTCAACAGCAGGGGCAGCTCGGCGAGTTCGGCCAGGTCGACCTCCGGCCGCTCGGCCAGCGGGTGCCCGGCGGGCAGGGCGATCACCAACTCGTCCTGCCAGACCGGCAGGTAGCGCAACTCGTCGTCGCCGGCCACCGCGCCACGGACGAAGGCGGCATCGAGCCGGCCGTCCGCGAGGCGGGCCAGCCGTTCCCGGACGGGCGCGGAGTGCAGTTCGACGCGCACCGTCGGCGCCCGGCGGCGGTAGGCGTCCAGGATGTCGTCCAGCCGCTCCCCGAGGCCGCCGACCGTACCCAGCCGGAGCACGGTCGGCGCGGCCAGGTCGGCGGCGAGGGCGCGGGCCGCGTCCTCGGCCGCCAGCACGTTCCGGGCCGCGGGCAGGAAACGCTCACCGGCCGGCGTCAGACGCACGTACCGGGGCGACCGGTCGAACAGCTCCACCCGCAATTCCCGCTCCAGCCGCCGCACTTGCTGGCTCACGGCAGGCTGCCCGAGCAGCAGCCGCTCGGCGGCCCGCCCGAAGTGCAGCTCCTCCGCGACGGCGACGAAACAGCGCAACTGCCGCAGCTCCACGTGCTCCCCCTCTGCTCGGTGCTCGGGCTCCGCCGGTGGCGGACCCCGACGGAGACCATGGTCGCAGCCGGGGGCGGTGGGTCAGGCGAGGGGCGGGGCGCCGCGCGGGGTCGGGCGGGGCCGGCTGTCCGGAGGTGCTGCCAGGATGGGCGGGTGGACACGGAACAGTGGGAGGGCGCGGCCGTCCCCCGGGAGCTCGCGGAGTTCCTGCGCGAGGCCGCCGAGTACCGGCCGGTGCTGCTCGCCGGATGCGTGTGCGAGGGGTGCGGCGGGCGGGCGTTCACCGTCTGGGTGGACGACAGCGCGGGCTGCGCCGGGCGGGGGTGCGTCCGCTGCGGACAGCTGGCGTTCCTCGCGGACAGCGCGGAGGTATGGGTTGACGCCGAGCCCGGGGCGGCCGAATGCCCTTGCGGCGGCGACGAGTTCGAGGCGGCGGTGGCGTTCTCGCTGACCCCCGACGGGTCGGTGCGCTGGGTGACGGTGGGCCTGCGCTGCCTGCGGGACGGCGCGTTGGGCGTCTACGTCGACTGGAAGATCGACTACGCCCCGACGGACCACCTGCTGCGCGCCGTCTGAGAAAGTGTGGGGTAATTGATCAACTGCGTGGCGTGATCCAGTGGCTGTGATCTTCGCGGTCGGGTGTCCGCGAAGATCGCCGCCATGTGCG
>NZ_JBSGET010000193.1:0-12143 GCF_053603035.1 Kitasatospora sp. NPDC004272
CGGGCGCCGTCCCGGCGTAGCCGAGGCGTTCGGCGGCGGCGGCCGAGGCCAGCGGGTACTTCACCCCGCCGTCGGAGCGCCGCCGTCCCCGCCGAGGGCACCACCAGCCAGTGCCCGCCCTGCCAGAACGCCGACCGCGGCCTGCAGCTCGCCCGGGACCGGATCCTCGACGACGGCCGCGAGTACCGGCTCTACCTCGCCTGGTTCGCCCCCGGCCTGCTCAAGGTCGGCCTCACCGCCGTCGAGCGCGGCACCGCCCGCCTGCTCGAACAGGCCGCCCTCACCTGGACGTTCGTCGCCCGCGGCCCGCTGCCCGCGGTCCGCCGCGCCGAACTCGCCCTCGCCCACGCCCGACTGGCCCGCGAGCGGATCCCCGCCGCCGCCAAGTACCCGGCCTGGTGGAGCCTGCCCGCCCCCGCGCAGCGGCACGACGCGGTCACCGCCGCCCGCACCCGCGCCCACCGCCTGCTCACCGACCAGGGCCACGACCGGCTGGAACTGCTCACCGACCACCCCGTCACCGACCAGGTCGAGCTCTACGGCCTCACCGACGGCGCCCCCGACCACTACCAGCAGGTCAAGGCCGTCACCGACGGCGCCCGGCTGGCCGGCCGGCTGCGCCGACCGATCGGCGGGCACCTCTTCCTCGACCGCTCCGACGGCCCCCCGCTGCTGCTCGACACCCGCCTGCTCACCGGCTGGACCCTGCACGCCGACCCCGCCGCCACCACCTGCGACGGCCTGGCCCTGCTCCCCAGGTCCCGCCCCGCCGCCGAACAGGACACCCTGTTCTGAGCCGCCCCGCGCCCGGCCCTTCCGCCCGGCCCTTCCGCCGGGCCCGCACCGGGGCCCCGCACCGGGGCCCCGCACCGGCCCTAGGGTCGACCGAACGCGGCGGCGAGTTCGTCCGCCGCGGACGGCAGCGGGGTGGTGAGGGCGACCCAGGAGCCGTCACGGAAGTGCAGGTCGACCCGGCCGCGCTGGGTGACGCCCTTGGCGTTGCGCCGCGCGGCGGTGACCTCCGGGCGCGGCAGCTCCAGTTGGAGGGCGTGCTGCTCGGTGAGCTGCCACGGCTTGGCGCGGTCGGCGAGCAGCAGCAGCCGCCGGTCGGTGAGGGCGAGCAGGGCACTGCCGTGGGCGCCGTCCTCGTGCAGGCGCACCACCAGGCGTCCGGCGGTGGAGTGCCAGCCGCCGTCCATCCCGGTGCCGTGCCACACCGATTCGGGCACCGCGTTCAGCATCCGGTCCTCGACCGCCCCGACGGCGGCGGACGCCGGGTTGACCACCGCGTACGCACGCCGCAGCAGGCCGAACGGCTTGGCGAGCCGCTGCTCCAGTTCACCGGGCCGCCGGGGCGTCAGCAGCTCCTCGGGCGGCCGCGGGATGCCGGGCGCGAGCGAGACCGGCGCGGCGGCCCGGAGCTGCTCCCCGGCGGCGAGGAACGGTGCGGCGAACTGGCGGTCCCGGTCGAGCACGGGTCAACTCCTCGGTGGGTGCGGGTCGGTGGAGCGCGGGCCTGCTCAGCCGAAGGCGTCCTCGAAGCGCCGACGGCGCTCCTCGGGGCTGAGCGCGGGCGGCTGCGCGGGCTGGGCCGCGCCGAGGCGCTCGCGCAGCGCCGTGCTGGGGCCGGGCGTGCCGCCGATCCGGTCGTCGGCCTCGTCGCCGAGGATGCCCGCGCCGCTCTGCACCGCCTGCTGGACGGTCTGCCCGACCGGGTTGCCGGTCAGGCCGATGCCGTGCAGTCCGGCCTTGCCGATGGCCTTGACGCCGGTCTTGGCCAGGTACGCCTCGACGTCCAGCGGCTTGTTCCAGGTCCAGGGCTTCTTCGGGTTGAGGTGCGGACGCTTGGAGACCGCCTTGAGCGCCTTCATCGCGTCGGCGATCTTCTTCAGCGCGCTGGCGAGCCTGCGCACCAGGTTGGCTATCCGGACGCTGGCGATCGAACCCTCGGCGGCGGCCGCGGCCGCCTCGGCGGCGAGCGACACCCCGGCGGTGATCACGCTGAAGGCGAGCGAGGCGGCGAACGTGATGATCGCCCATTCGATCAGCTCGCGGATCACCGTCTCGACCAGGTCCTGCGCCATCCGGGACTCGGCGGCGGCCTCGGTGAGCAGCTCGGCGGTGCCCTCCATGTCCGCCGCCTCGGCCTCCAGGGCCTGCTCCAGCTCGGCGAGTTCGGCCTGCAGGGCGTCGGCCGCCGCCCCCTCCCACTCGCCGGCCAGCGCGGCCCGGTCGCGCCGCTGGTCGGCGATCAGCTCGCGCAGCTGCTCGGCCTGCCGCTGCCACAGCCGGGCGGCGTCCTCCAGCCCCTCGGGGTCGCCGGTGACGAACTCCAGGGGCTCCGCGAGCGGTTCCACGAGGGGCCGCATGATCCCGTCGACCACGCTGCCCAGCGGGCTCATCCAGTTGTTGATCTTCGTGTAGGCGTCGACCGCGCCCGAGACCGGCCCGCTCATCCGCCCAGCCCCGCCGAGATCGCCCGCATGTCCTGCCCGGTGGCCTCGTCCGCCCGCTCGTACGCCGCGGCCATGCCCTCGGCGTACTCGGCGATCCGGTCCATGGTGTCGCCGGCCGCGCCCGCGTTCTCGATCGCCGCCTCGGACCGCTCCACGTAGTCGCGGCCGGTCTCGTCGGCCTCCGGGAGCTTCCCGAACGCCGACGCCGACAGCTGGTGCGCGCCGAGTTCGGAGCGGATCGCCCGCAGCCGCTCGGCCCGCTCGTCGCTGGTGCGGGCGAACCGGCGCAGCGCGTCCGGATCGACCCTGAATTCCCCCGCCATCGCGGCGCCCCTCTTCTTCCCCGTTGCCCGGCCCGCGAGTATGGACGGTGCCATGTGCGGGCCATGAGTTGGCAAAGAAGCTAACACGGGGTCAACCGATCCAGACAGGGCGGGCGTCGGTCCGCCCGCCCGGGCCCCGGCGGCTCAGCCCTTCCGCCGGGCCTCCTGCTTCTGCCGCGCCCCCAGGGCCGCCAGCGCCATGTCCTGCGCCTGCGACTTCAGGTTCTTGTAGCCGTACCCGCGGTCGGTCAGCCACAGCTCCGCCGCCGTCTCGGCCCGCACCGACGCCGCCACCACGTCCTCCTCCGCCTCCCCATGCTCCAGGAACCGGAAGGTGAAGAACGGCCGCGCCGACAGGTCGTACGTCAGGTGCCCCTCCTCGGTGAACTCCGCCCGCAGCACGTCGTGCTCGGCGGCCGCGGCCTGCAGCTCGGCCCGCTGCTCGTCGGTCAGGGCGTCGAAGGAGCCGCGGACCATGATCCGGAAAGTGCGCTTGGTCATGGCCGGACCCTAACCCGCCGCCCCCGCCGCGCTCATCCCGGTTTCCGGACGCGCTTCGTCCTCCCCTGACCTTGACTGTTAGGCTTGCGAAACGTGAGCGCGAAGCCCAAGATCCCCAATGTCCTGGCCTCCCGGTACGCCTCGGCGACCCTGGCCCAGCTGTGGTCCCCCGAGCACAAGGTGGTCCTGGAGCGCCACCTGTGGCTGGCCGTCCTGAAGGCGCAGCAGGACCTCGGCATCGAGGTGCCGCCCACCGCGATCGCCGACTACGAGCGGGTCGTGGACCAGGTCGACCTGGCCTCCATCGCCAACCGCGAGAAGGTCACCCGGCACGACGTGAAGGCCCGGATCGAGGAGTTCTCCGAGCTCGCCGGGCACGAGCAGATCCACAAGGGCATGACCTCGCGCGACCTCACCGAGAACGTCGAGCAGCTGCAGATCCGCCAGTCGCTGGAGCACGTCCGCGACCGCACGGTGGCCGTCCTGGTCCGCCTCGGCCGCCTCGCCGCCCAGTACGGCGAACTGGTCATGGCCGGCCGCTCGCACAACGTCGCCGCCCAGGCCACCACCCTCGGCAAGCGCTTCGCCACCGCCGCCGACGAGGTGCTGGTCGCCTACGTCCGGCTGGAGGAGCTGATCGCCCGCTACCCGCTGCGCGGGATCAAGGGCCCGGTCGGCACCGCCCAGGACATGCTCGACCTGCTCGGCGGGGACGCCGACAAGCTCGCCGAGCTGGAGCGCCGGGTGGCCGGCCACCTCGGCTTCGAGAACGTCTTCACCTCGGTCGGCCAGGTCTACCCGCGCTCGCTCGACTACGACGTGGTCTCCGCCCTCGTCCAGCTCGCCGCCGGCCCCTCCAGCCTGGCCAAGACCATCCGCCTGATGGCCGGCCACGAGCTGGTCACCGAGGGCTTCAAGGCCGGCCAGGTCGGCTCCTCGGCGATGCCGCACAAGATGAACACCCGCTCCTGCGAGCGCGTCAACGGCCTCGCCGTCATCCTGCGCGGCTACGCCTCGATGACCGCCGAGCTCGGCGGCGACCAGTGGAACGAGGGCGACGTCTCCTGCTCGGTGGTGCGCCGGGTCGCGCTGCCGGACGCGTTCTTCGCCTTCGACGGCCTGCTGGAGACCTTCCTGACCGTCCTCGACGAGTTCGGCGCCTTCCCCGCCGTGGTCGAGGCCGAACTGGACCGCTACCTCCCGTTCCTCTCCACCACCAAGGTCCTGATGGCCGCGGTCCGGGCCGGCGTCGGCCGCGAGGCCGCGCACGAGGTCATCAAGGAGCACGCGGTGGCCGCCGCCCTGGCGATGCGCGAGGGCGCCCGCGAGAACACCCTCGTCCCCGCGCTGGCCGCCGACCCGCGCATCCCGCTCGACCACGCCGCCCTCGACGCGCTGCTCGCCGACCGCCTCTCCTTCACCGGCGCCGCCGCCGCCCAGGTCGGCGAACTCGTCCGCCGCATCGAAGCGGTGGCCGCCGCCCACCCGGAGGCCGCCAAGTACGCGCCCGGCGACATCCTCTGACCCTCCGCCGGCCACCGCACGGCCCGTCCCGGAAAGCGCTCCGGGGCGGGCCGTGTCCGGTTTCCGGGAGCGGGAATCGGCCGCGGCGCGCCACGGGTTCTCCCGACTGCCACCCATCTGCCCTGTGCTCGGGGTAAGTTGTGACCCGTACGTGCGGAGGCCGACGCCCCGAACGGCAGGGGGACCGCCCGGCGACGAGGACGGGTGGGTGGGTTTGCGCCACGAAGACGGCACTCGACGCGCTGCCAGAAGCCGACGGGAAGTGGGAGTCCAGTGGACCGGCTGACGAATCGTGGCGGGCGCAGGCCCGTTGAGCCCGGGGGATGGTCGGGTTGACCGCCGAGCGACTGTTCCGACCGTTCACCGGCGGTGCCCGTTACCAGCCGGAGCGCGGCGCGGCCGAATCGGCGCAAAGACAGGATCCGCCGGGGGGCTCGGGGGGTACAGGGGAGGTGTCCGCCACGTCGGGGACGGTGCGGACGCCGACCGAGGTGCCAGGCCCATCCGGAGAGCAAGCCATGAGAGTCGTCAAGCCCTCGTCGGCCGGCACCCCCGCCGGCCGGGCCGCCCTGCGCACCGGGGTCGCCGTCGCGTACGTCGCCGTGGCCGGAGCCGCCGACCTGCTGCTCTCCGCCCTCCTGGCCCGGCTGCTGGCCGGCCCCGAGGGGGGCCTGCCGCTGCTGCTACTGGCGGCCTTCTTCGTTCCGATCGGTGCGCTGATCGTGTTCGCCACCGACCACGTGGTCTCCTGGCTGCTGGCCCGGACCGGGAAGTGACCCCGCGGTACCCGCCGCCGGCCGGTCCGGCGGCGGGTACGCGCCCGGGCGCCCGGTCAGGGGCCGGGCGCGGCGGAGTTCTCCGGCTCGGCCGGGCCGCCCGCTGCGGCGGCGAGCGCGCGGCCCGCGGCGGAGCGGCGTCGGCGGCAGGCGGCGAGGGCGGTGCCGCCCCCGGTCAGGCCGAGCAGGCCGAGTCCGATCAGCGGGGCGTACGGGTTGCGGCCCAGCAGGAAGTAGAGGCCGGCCAGCACGGCGACGATGATCAGCACTGCCAGCGGGATGACCACGAACCACACCACCACCAGCAGTTGGCGGGTCAGGGCGGGGCTGGCGAGGACCTGCATCGCCCGGTCCAGCAGTCGGTCGAGGAACGGGAGCAGGCCGGAGCCCAGCTGCTGCGGGGCGGCCGGGCGCAGCTGCCCGGTCGGCGGGCGGGCGGGCGCCTCGGCGGTGGTGCCCGCGGGGGCGGGTGCGGTCAGGGGCGAAGCGGTGGGCGCCGGTGCACTCGGAGCGGCCCCGGCGCCGGCCCGCAGGGCCTGGGCGGGGATCGCGGCGGGAGGGGGCAACGCGGGCAGGCCGGTCTGCGGAGCGGCGGATGGGGCCGGCTCCGGAGACGGTGGCTCGGTGGCGCTGGTGGTCACGGCGTCTGGTCTCGCTTCGCGCTACGTGAGCCGACCGGTCGGCCGACTCGGCTACTGGGCTGACTGGGTGGAGCCGGGGCTCGCGGGGAGCCCGGCCGGACCCTGGCGGGAGCCGCTCGCGGGCGGCTCCCCGGTTGGGGCGGGCCGGTGGTTCGAGCCGTCCCGTCACCATCAACGTCCGCGCGGAGCGCTGTGCTCCGGGCGGCGGCCGTGCGTCGTGCCAACTTCCAGTGCTGTCCTCGCTGTCACCCTATCGTCAGTCCGGTGCCGTGGGGCTTCACCCGTACGGGTGTACGTGCGTGTCGCGGGCCTCCCTCGGAGTGTAGCGCCGAATGTCGACAATCAGCAGGGCGGTCAGTGGCCAAAGCTGACGGTAAGTCAAGTTAAAAGCATTTAATAGGCCGAAGCTGAGCGTGAGTTGGGCACCACCGTGCGGAAAACGGAAAAGGGCAGCTCAGCCCGGGGATCCGCCCCGCCCGGCGGCGCCGTCCTCCGGGTGCATCGGGGGCGTGGTCGGGGCGCAGTACCAGTCGCAGTCCGGTTCGGCGACCGGGTGCGGCGGGGTCAGGGCGTCGGCGCGGACGGTGGCGAAGGCCAGGGCGGCGCCGGTGGCGAGGAGGGCGGCGCAGATCAGCATGGAGGTGTGGAACGCGGCGTCGACCTCGGCCGGGACGCGGTAGGCGTCGCCGCTCAGGCCCGCCAGCGGGGGGATCGCGGCGACCGCGAACAGGCCCGCCGCCCGGGCCGCCGCGTTGTTGACGCCCGAGGCGATGCCCGCCCGGCGGACGTCCACGGCCGCCAGCACGGTCGCGGTCAGCGGGGCGACCAGCAGCGTCATCCCGGCGCCCTGCACGGTGACGGCGGGCAGCACGTCCAGCCAGTAGTCCGCGTCCGGCCCGATCCGCAGCATCAGCAGCACGCCCGCGGCCACCATCAGCGGCCCCACCGTCAGCGGCAGCCGCGGCCCCACCGCCCGGCCGAGCTTCCCGGCCCGGCCGGAGAACAGCAGCATCAGCACGGTGATCGGCACCAGCGCGACGCCCGACAGCAGCGGCGTGAACCCGGCCACGACCTGCAACTGCACCGTCAGCAGCAGGAACACCCCGCTGAACGCCCCGTACACGCAGAGCGTGACCAGGTTGACCGAGGTGAACAGCCGGGAGCGGAACAGCGACAGCGGCAGCATCGGGTTCGCCGAGCGGTGCTCGACCAGCACGAACGCCGCCGCCAGCGCCAGGCCCGCCAGCCCGGCCGCCACCGCGCCCGGGGTCAGCCCCGAGCCGGCCTCGGTCAGCGCGTAGGTGATCCCGGCCAGCGCCAGCGCCGCCAGCAGCGCGCCCGGCAGGTCGAAGCGGCCGGAGGCGTCCGGGTCGCGGCTCTCCGGGACGTGCCGGGCCGTCACCGCGACCACCACCGCGGCCAGCGGCAGGTTCAGCAGGAAGATCCACCGCCAGCCCGGGCCGTCCACCAGCCAGCCGCCCAGGAACGGGCCGACCGCCGCCGCCACCCCGCCCAGGCCGGACCAGGCCCCCACCGCGCCCGCCCGGTCCTCCTCGGCGAACACCGCCTGCAGCATCGCCAGTGAACCGGGCGTCAGCAGCGCCCCGCCCACGCCCTGCAACGCCCTTGCCAGCACCAGTAGTTCGACGTTCGGCGCGGCCGCGCACCCGGCCGAGGCGAGGGCGAACCAGCACACCCCGAGCAGGAACACCCGACGCCGCCCGTACCGGTCGCCGAGCGAGCCGCCCAGCAGGATCAGCGCGGCCAGCGTCAGCATGTACGCGTTGACCGTCCACTGCAGCGCCGACAGGCCCGCGCCCAGGTCCGCGCCGATCCGCGGCAGCGCCACGTTCACCACCGTGCCGTCCAGCATCGCCATGCCGGAGCCCAGCGCCGTCGCCGCCACCACCCACCGGCCGCGGCCGGTGCCGAGCCGGATCCCGTTGTCGTCCACGCTCAGAGTCTCGGGCAGCGGGGGTGGCGGCGGGGCGCGGCGCGCAGGCGGCGCGGGCGACCGGTCAGGGCAGCAGTGCGGCGCGCCGCCAGGAGCGGGCGGTGGCCGGGGTGAGGACGCCCAGCTCGGTGAAGAACTCCAGCGCCTTGCGGGCCCAGTCGATCCGGGCCTGCCGCCAGTGCGGGTTGGCCCCGGCGGCGCGGCGGGCCTCGGCCGGGTCCAGCCCGGCCAGCGCGTACACCCGCGGGTGCACGATCTCGGCCACCGCCTGCCGGGCCAGCAGGGCCAGCGCCCGCCGGAACACCGCCCGCCGGGCGGGCGTCATCGCGGCCCAGCGGCGCTCCAGTTCGGGCTTGGCGTAGCCGATGTGCCGGGCCTCCTCGACCACGTGGATCCGGGCCACCGCGCGGGCCAGCGGCTGCAGCGACTCGTCGCGGACCATCTCGCGCTGCATCGCGTCGGTGAACTCCTCGACGAAGATCGCCCCGGCAAAGGTCATGGTGGTGTCGTTGAGCAGGAAGTGCAGCTTGCCCAGCCGGTCCGCGCGCCGGGTCGGCCGGGCCGAGGGGTAGCCGGTGGCGGTGATGTAGCGGGCGAACATGGTGGAGTGCCGGCACTCGTCGGCGACCTCGGTCAGTGCGTACTGGGCGTGCCCGGTGGTCAGGTCGCCCGCGTAGACGTGTCGGATCAGGCCCTCCATCAGCACCAGCTCGAACCAGATCCCGGCGGCCGTGGTGGACGCGAACTGGTGCACGCTCAGCCGGGCCCGGGCCCGCTCGTCCAGCCGCTCCCACAGCGGGGTGCCGTACAGCGCGACGCGGTGCGCGGGCAGCGCGTAGTGGTCCGGGTCGACGGGGGCGGACCAGTCGATCTCGGTGAGCGGGTCGTACGAGTGCCGGGCGGAGGCGCGCAGCAGGCGGGCGGCGTTGCGTTCGCGGTCGGCGTTGCGCTGCCGGGCGGGGTGCTGGGGCGGGGTGGGGGTCCGCGGCGGGGCGGGGTGCTGCGGCGGGACGGTGGTGTCGGGCACGGGCGGGCTCCGGAGGGTGGCGGCGGTGGGGCTCCAGGACGAGTAAACCAATGAGACAGAGTGTCAACAAGGGGTCCGGGCGGATCGGCCGCAGCGGACCCGCCCACGTGCGGCCCCGCCCGGCCCCGCGCAGACTGGCCGCATGGACCCGGTCACCGCCCTGGAACGCATCGCCTTCCTGCTGGAACGCGAACTCGCCTCCCCGCACCGGGCCGGGGCGTTCCGCACCGCCGCCGTCGCCGCCGCCGCGCTGCCCCCCGAACCGATCGACGCCGCCCAGGCCGAGCGCCTGCCCGGCGTCGGCCCGGTCACCGCCCGGGTGATCGCCGACGCCTCGGTCGGCCGCACCCCCCAGTACCTGCTGGAGACCGAGGCCCGCGCCGCCGCCGGCCCCGCCCCCTCCACCGCCGCGCTCCGGCTGCGCGAACGCCTCCAGGGCGACTGCCACCTGCACTCCGACTGGTCCGACGGCACCGCCCCGATCGAACGGATGGCCCGCACCGCCCGCACCCTCGGCCACCACTGGGCCGTCCTCACCGACCACTCGCCCCGCCTCACCGTCGCCCGCGGCCTCAGCGCGGACCGGCTGCGCGAACAGCTCGACCTGATCGAGGAACTTAACGCCCGCACCGCCCCGTTCCGGCTGCTCACCGGCATCGAGTGCGACGTCCTCCCCGACGGCACGCTCGACCAGGACGAGGAGCTGCTCGGCCGGCTGGACGTGGTGGTCGCCTCCGTCCACTCCGAGCTGCGGGCGGAGCCCGACGCGATGACGCACCGCCTGCTCGCCGCCGTCCGCAACCCGCTGGTCGACGTCCTCGGCCACTGCACCGGCCGCAAGCTCGGCGATCAGCCCCGCCCGCCCTCCGCGTTCGACGCCGCGGCCGTCTTCACCGCCTGCCGGGAGCACGACACCGCCGTCGAGATCAACTGCCGCCCCGACCGCCAGGACCCGCCCGACGACCTGCTCGCCCTCGCCGCCGACCTCGGCTGCCTGTTCGCGATCGACACGGACGCGCACGCCCCGGGCGAGCTGGACTGGCAGGTCGAGGGTTGCGAGCGGGCGGTGGGGGTGGGGGTGGATGCGGAGCGGGTGATCACGGCGTGGTCGGTGGATCACCTGTTGGCGTGGGCGGGGGCGCGGTAGGGGGAGCGCCTGCGGCGGGCGGGGGTGGTGACGTGTTGTCAGTGCGGGTCGGTAGCCTGCGCGGATGACTGACGTGCACGAAGAGACGCGGATCAGGCCGTTGGCGTTCCACGCGGCGGGTGGGACCGAGGACTGGCGGGTGCTGGGGGAGGGGGCGTGCGCGTTCTTCCGGACGGAGTCGTTCGGGGCGGGGGCGCGGCTGGTCGGGGCGATCGGGGAGGCGCTGGCGGGCGTCGGGGAGGCGGACGTGGACCTGCGGCCGGAGGGCGTGACCGTCCGGCTGATCGAGGCGGGGGCGGAGTACTACGGGCTGACCGGGCGTCACGTGGAGCTGGCCCGGTTGGTGTCCGGCGTCGCCCGGGAGCTCGGGGCGGTCGCCGACCCGGGCGGCGTGCAGACCGTCCAGGTCACCGTCGACGCGCTGGACGTGCCCGCCGTGGTCGCGTTCTGGCGGGCGCTGCTCGGCTACCGGGACCGCTCCGGCAGCCCGGAGGACCTGCTCGACCCGGTCCGCCGCGGCGCGCCGTTCTACTTCCAGCAGATGGACGGGCCCCGCCCGCAGCGCAACCGGGTGCACGTGGACGTCTGGGTGCCGCACGACCTCGCCGAGCGGCGGATCGCGGCCGCGATCGCCGCGGGCGGCCGCCTGGTGACGGACGAGCACGCCCCGAACCACTGGGTGCTGGCCGACCCGGAGGGCAACGAGGCGTGCGTGGGAGCCGCGGGGGCGGCGGGCTGACGGGCGGCGCTCAGGCCGTCTCGACCAGGCGCTCGCGCAGGCTCTCCAGGGTGTCGTCCTTCAGGCCGAGCCCGGCCCGGGCGTAGCTCTCGGCGTCGCCCCAGTGCCCGGCGAGGACGTCGAGCGCGGCGTCCAGGTACTCGGCGCGGACCGAGAACACGGCGTCCGCGACCTCCGGGTCGCCGCCCGCCGCGAGGAAGCGCTCCACCAGCGGGGCGTAGTGCGCGCGGACCGCCGGGTCGACGGACAGGTACTCGGTGCGGACGGTCCGTTCGTCCGCACCGAGCAGCAGCAGGAGCAGGGTCGCGCCCCAGCCGGTGCGGTCCTTGCCCGCGGTGCAGTGGAAGAGCACCGGGCCGCCGCCCCGGTGGGCGAGCGCGGTGAGCAGCTGCTTGTACGCCTGCCGGGCGGACGGCGAGGTCACGAACGCCCGGTAGTCCTCGCGCAGGGCGCCCGCGGCCCGGCCGCCGCCCAGGGCCCGGTTGGCGCCGGACGGATCGGCGAGGGCCGCCGCCAGCGCGGCCGTCGCGCCGCTGCCCGACTCGTCCGCGAGCACGTCCGCGACCAGCAGGTGCGCCCCGCCGGGGACGCGGTCGGGGAAGGCGGCGCGCTCGGCGGCGGTGCGCAGGTCGACGACGGTGCGCACGCCCAGCGCGCCGAACATCGGATCGCCGGCCGGGTCGAGCCGGTCCAACTGGCCGGAGCGCAGCGCCAGTCCGGGCCGCACCCGGTTCCCGCCGGGCAGGTCGATGCCGCCGAGGTCGCGCAGGTTGGCGACGGTGGCGGAGTCCACGAGGTGCGAGTGCTGCATGACGGCCTCCCTGTCGACGGACCCGGAGAAGGGGCGGACCCTGTCAGCACGCTAGGCGGGCCCCGGGCGGGTCGCCCCCGGAGTACCCCCGGCCGGGCGGACGGCGGCGGCGGACGGCGGAGCGGTCGCGGGGCGGTCGAGGGGGCGGTCGGGGGGGGGGGGGCCCCCGGCGGGGGGGAGAGCCACCCGCTGAAAAACAGAGCCAAACACAGCCAACACGTATTGTGTGTGTGTGTTTGTTATT
>NZ_JBSGET010000194.1:0-11918 GCF_053603035.1 Kitasatospora sp. NPDC004272
CCACCGCACCCTGGGCCTGGAGATCGCCCACCGCTACCTGCCCTCCAGCGTGGTCAGCGAGGAGGTCGAGGGCCAGGGCGGTGCGGCCGGGCGGCGTCCGGTCGGCCCCGCCGATCCAGACGTCGGCGGACAGCGCGGCGGTGGTCCGGGCCACCGCCGCGGGGTCGGTGAAGTCCAGTGCGGTGTAGGCCGCCCCGGTGGCGAGGACCGCGACCAGCGCCACCGGGAAGCGGCTGCCGAGCCCGGCGTCGAGGGCCACGGTCGTGCCCGGGCCGACGCCCAGCGCGCGCAGCCGGTCGGCGCAGGCCCCGCTCAGGCGGTCGAGCTCGCCGTTCGTC
Source organism: Kitasatospora sp. NPDC004272 (assembly GCF_053603035.1). Taxonomy (NCBI): domain Bacteria; kingdom Bacillati; phylum Actinomycetota; class Actinomycetes; order Kitasatosporales; family Streptomycetaceae; genus Kitasatospora; species Kitasatospora sp. NPDC004272. The sequence goes on from NZ_JBSGET010000194.1 coordinate 339, forward strand.
AGCGGGTCGGGGCCGAGGACGGCGGGGTCCTCGGGGGCCCCGCGCAGCCGTTCGGCCACGCGCCGGCCCAGGTCGTGTGCGTGGTGCGTGGTGGTCATGGCGCTCCCGGTCATCCGATGGCGAGTGCGGACAGGCCGGCCGAGGCCGCGATGCGGCGCATCGGCTCGCCGGGGTCGGCGGCGGCGCGGTCGAGGATCGCGACCAGGCCCGCCAGCAGCCGTTCCATCGCCTCCGGTGCGAAACGGTCGGCCAGGTAGGCCAGTTCGAGGTGGAGGGTGCCTTCGCGGGACTGCGCGTAGAAGGCCAGCGGGTACTTGGTGTAGCCCGTCCACAGTTCGCGGAAGACGATCGTGGCGTCCCGGTCGCCGTCGGCCTCGGCCGCGGGGAAGTTGAGCATGTTGAGCATCACGTCGAAGAGGGTGCGGTGTGCGCCCAGGACGCCCCGCCGGGCCGCGGCGGCGACGGTGTCGGCCAGCGGGACGTCGGAGTGGTCCAGCCCCCGGGCGGCCAGCGAACCCACCCGCCGGATCGCGTCGCCGAAGGCCAGGTCCGGGTCCAGGTCGATGCGGAGCGGCACCATGTTGATGAGGAAGGCGGTGACATGCTCGGCCTCCGGCGCCGTGCGGTGGGTGACCGGGACGCCGAGGACGAGGTCCTCCTCGCCGAAGACCGAGGACAGGGCGAGCCACAGGGCGGTGGCCAGCACGGTGAACGGCGTCACCCGGGCCTCCCGGGCGAGGCGGTGCAGCAGCCGGTCGGTCTCCGCCGAGAGGTGGTGCTGCACCAGCCCGGCGGCGTGCCCGGCCGGGCCGTCGGCCGCCGGGCGCACCGCCCCGAGCCTCGGCACCCGCTCGCCCAGCACGTCCGCCCAGTAGCGGCGGCTCGCGTCGAGGGCCCCGGAGCGTTCGGCCGCCGCCTGCCAGGAGAGGTAGCGGCCGAGGGCGGCCGCGCCGTCGGGTTCGGGGCGCCGCTCGCGCCGCGCGGGCCCGGCCGCCGCGTACTCCTCGGTGAAGGTCCGGGCGAAGACCTGGGCGCCCCAGCCGTCCAGGGCCAGCTCGTGGGTGGTCAGCAGCAGGTGGAACCGGTCGTCGGCGACGCGGAAGCCGGTGGCGCGGACGAAGGGCTCGCTCTCCAGGTCGAAGGGCTCGGCCGCGGCCGCCGCGGCGAAGGTCCGGAACCGGGCGGCGGGGCTCCCGGCCGTGTCCCCGGGGCCGGAGTCGGGGTCGGGGCCGGGGCCGTCGCCGCGGGGGCCGCGCAGGTCGCGGATCTCCAGGTCGCCGAGGTCGAACGCCGGGAAGCGGAGCCGGGGGCCGTCCTCGGTGGCGGTGACCACGCCGGTGAGGTGCGGGTGGCGGGCGAGCGCGGCCCGCCACGCGGCACGGAGCCGGCCGTCGTCCACGGTTCCCCGCACGTCCAGGTACCCCTGGTAGGTGTAGTAGGGGTTCTCCGGGTCGAGCTGCCAGTGGAACCAGGCGCCCTGCTGCTGCCGGGCCAGCGGCCACTCGACCGGTCCGCCGTGCGGGTCGGGGAGCGCGAGGGAGGACGGGGCGGTCGCCGCGGGAGTCTCCGTCCGCCGCCGGGTGGCGTCGGCCACGGCCTGCAGCAGGCCCCGGAAGGTCACCGCCCGCAGCACGTCCCCGGTGGAGACGCGGCTGCCGGCCAGTGCGCCGAGCCGGATGCCGAGCACCATGCTGTGCAGCGAGTCGAGCCCGGCCTCCGCGAGCTCCTCGTCCAGGTGCTGCGGGTAGCGCCCCACGACGTCGCGCCACAGTTCGGCGACCTGCGCGGCGGTGCCGCGCGGCTCCAGCCAGGCCGGGCGGGAGTCGCCGCTCCCGTGCAGCCGGGCGGCGAGCGCGCCGTAGTCGGCCTTCCCGTTGGGCGTGGTCGGCAGCGCGTCGACGCGGATCAGCCGGTCGGGGGACATGACCGGTGGCAGGTGCTCGGCGAGCGCGGCGCGCACCGAGCCGACGGTGCCGTCCGGGTCGAGCACCAGGAAGGCGTGCAGTTCCTGGCGCCGGGTGCGCACGGCCGGTTCGCGGCCCAGGACCTCGCGCGTGACGAGCGACTCCGCGACCTCCCACTCGTGCAGCAGCACGGCGCACTGCCGGACCGGGCCGGTGGACAGGATCCGGGACTCGATCTCCTCCAGCTCGATCCGGTGGCCCCGGATCTTGACCTGCCGGTCCCGCCGCCCGAGGCAGACGAAGACGCCGTCCTCGCCGACCACGGCGGCGTCGCCGGTGCGGTACATCCGACCGGCCGGATCGGCGGGGTCGCGGAAGAACGCCCGGGCCGTCGCTTCCGGATTCCGGACGTATCCGAGGCCGACGCCGGCGCCACTGGCGAAAAGCTCGCCCTTCTCTCCAGCCCCGCACGCCACCCAGGCCCCGTCCTCCTCCTCGCGCAGGACGTAAAGCGTGGTGTTCTGCAGGGGTGTTCCGATGGGGGTGTGCGCACCATCGGCCGAGAGGTCGCCGGCATTTCCGACCACGTGGTGGGTGATGTCGTCGGCGCACTCGGTGGGCCCGTAGACATTCATGATCGGGATTTCCGGGAAGCGCTCCAGCCAGGCCGTGCACAGCTGCGGCTTGACCGACTCGCCGCCCAGCAGCAGCCAGCGCAGCTCCCACCCGCGGTGGTCGGTCCGGTCCAGCTCCTCCAGGAGGGGGTACATCAGCGAGGGCACCACTTCGAGGACGCTCACCCGCCGCTCGCGCAGCGCGGCGAGGAACGCCGCCGGCTCGTGCACGACCTCGTCGGACACCACGACGCACTCCGCGCCGACCAGGAGCGGCGCCAGCATCTGCCAGACGGCGATGTCGAAGGACTGCGGCGCCGACTGGGCGACCCGGTCGCCGGCGGTCAGGCCGAGGGCCGTGACCTTGGCCGACAGATGGTTCATCAGCCCCCGGTGGGTGTTCACCGCGCCCTTGGGGACGCCCGTCGTCCCGGAGGTGAAGACGGTGTAGGCGGGCTCGTCGCCGCACGCCCCGGCCGGCGGGGCCCCCGCCTCCGGCGTGCCCGCCGCGGCGATGGGCAGCACGCGCGCGTCGACGCCCAGGGAGGCGGCGAGTCCGGCGTGCGCCCCGTCCACCAGGAGCACCTGTGCGCCGCACTGTTCCACGACCGTGCGGATGCGTCCGGCGGGCCACTGGGCGTCCACCGGGACGTAGACCCGGTCGGCGGCCAGCACGCCCAGCAGGGCGGCGACCAGGTCCACGCCCCGGTGCGCCAGGACGGCCACCACGCCGTGCACGGATCCGGTCGCGGCGGTGAGGTCGGCCGCGACGGAATTCACCCGGGCGGCGAGTTCCCGGTACGTGGTGGAGCCCGATTCGGTGCTCACCGCCACGGCCTCGGGGTGCTCCGCCGCAATCGACCGGAAAACGTCGCCGGCATTCATTTCCAACCAGGGCGTGTGGACTTCCGGACCCGCATAGCCCTTCGGGAGGCCGCCCCTCGTGGGAAGTTCCGAAAAGCTCTCACGCATGTGCCATCTCCATAGTCCGGCAGTAGAGGTTTTTCACCTCCGGGAACACCTGGATAAGCTCGGCGGCGGGATTCGGAACGAGCCCCCGGATCCGACCGGTGATCCATTGATAACGTCCGCCACCGTGGCTTGTCGACCGCCCAAATGTTGCCGTTGGCGGAGTATGTCCGCTATCTCCGACGATTCGTCAGACTGTCGTCATGTCAGCGTCAGGTTGCCGCCGCCCGACTCCACAGACCGCCCACAACACGGACTTTGCCGGACGAAACAGCCTGCGCGGCGAGGAGCCGGCCCCCTCCTCCGCCGTCCGCCGGGCCCGCCGGGCACCCCGCGCGGGCCGTTGCGGAGCAAGACCGGGGCGTCTCAGGAGGTGAGACGTCCAACTGGTTGCTTGACTTTGCCAGTGGTCTAGTCATCAATTTATTGAACTGCTTCGTATGGGATTTCGATCCCGCCGCGGACAGTGGGCATCAGGGTCGGCCGCCGCGCGGTCGGCCATCGACGTCGAACACTCACGAGGGGATCGCGCGGTGGCTCGTTTTCTCTTTCTGGGTCCACTGGAGATCTGCGCGGCACAGGGCCCCGTCGGCGTCGGCGGAGGGCGGCAGCGCTCCCTTCTCTTACTGCTGCTGGTCAATGAAGGGCGCCTGGTCACCAAAGAACAAATTATGGCCGAGATTTGGCCGGAAGGAGCTCCCCGGCAGGCGGACAATGCCCTCCACGCCCTGGTCGCCCGGTTGCGGAAGGCACTGGACTCCTGGTACGGACCGGGCTTCGCGGCGGACCACCTGGTCACCGGCCGCCCCGGCTACGGCCTCTACCTCGACCCGGACGAGAGCGACGCGGCGGAGTTCTCCCGCCTCTCCGCGCAGGCCCGCTCCTGGGCGCCGGACCGGCCCGACCACGCCCTGCGCCTCCTCGAACAGGCCCTGGCGCTCTGGCGCGGCCCCGCTCTGGGCGACGGCGCCACCGGACCGCTGCTGGCGGCCGCGGCCGCCCGCCTGGACGAACAGCGCCTGGCCGCCGTCGAGGAACGGCTGCGGCTGGAGGAGGCACTCGGCCACCACGCCCCGGCGACCTGCGAGCTGCAGCAGCTCGTCGCGCTCCACCCGCTGCACGAGGGGCTGGCCCGGCACCTGATGACCGCGCTCTACCGGTCGGGCCGGCAGGCGGAGGCGCTCGCCGAGTACCACCGCATCCGCAGCGCGCTCCGCAACGAACTGGGCCTCGACCCGTCCCCCGCCCTGCGCGCGTTCATGGCGGCCATCCTCCGGCACGAGATGCCGGTCGGCGCCGAGGAGGCGGGCCCGCTCCACGGCCGTCCGCGCACGTCCGCACGGGCCCTCGTCGGCCGCTGAGCCCACTCGACCAGGGAGGGACCACAATGATCGTTTCGGGGGCGCACGAGCTGCTGGACTCCGATGTCTACGTCGACCTGCGCGACACGCTCGGCACCAACCTCCTCGTCAAGTGCGAGGGCTTCAACTTCGCCGGCTCGGTCAAGCTCAAGGCCGCCAACTGGATGGTCGACGCGGCCCTGCAGGACGGCCTGCTGCACCCGGACTCGGTGCTGGTGGAGTCGTCCTCGGGCAACCTCGGCGTCGCCCTCGCCGTGATAGCGGCCGCGCGGCGGCTGGCCTTCGTCTGCGTCACCGACCCCAAGTGCAACCCGGCCACCGTCCGGCTCATCGAGGCGCTGGGCGCGACGGTGGTGGTCGTCGACGGGGCCACGCCCGACGGCAGCTACCTGGACGCCCGCAAGCGCCGGGTGCGCGAACTGTGCGCCGCCGACCCGAACCACGTGTGGCTCAACCAGTACGAGAACCCCGCCAACTGGATGGCGCACCGGGACACCACCGCCCCGCAGATCGACAAGCGGTTCCCGGACCTGGACGTGCTGTTCGTCGGCGTCGGCACCGGCGGCACCCTGACCGGGTGCGCGCGCTACTTCCGCGACCGCCGGCCCCGGGTGCGGATCGTCGCCGTGGACAGCACCGGCTCCGTCAACCTGGGCGGCGCCCCCGGCCCCCGCCACATCCCCGGCATCGGGGCGAGCGTTCCGATGCCGCTGGTCGACGCCCGGCTGGTCGACGCCGTGGTGCGCGTGCCGGAGGAGGAGGCGCTGCGCACGTGCCGGCTGCTCGCCTCCCGCGGGCTGGTCCTCGGCGGGTCCACCGGAACGGTCGTCAGCGGCGCCCGGCAGTGGCTCGCCGAGCACGACCCCGACCAGGTGCTGCGCGCCGTGTGCGTCTCCCCGGACCTCGGCGAGCGCTACCTCGACACCATCTACGACGACGCCTGGGCGACCCGCCACTTCGGCAGCGCCGACACCTGGGCGACAGGGTGAACCCCCTCGCCGGCCCGATCCGAGGGTGATCGATTCGGGTCGGGTGCTCATCCGCCCGACCGGCGGCGTCGTACATGGCGAGGTTCGCGCCCTCACCGGCGAAGGGCGACATCGGGTGCGCGGCGTCACCGACGAGCGTCGCTCCGGCCACGCTGCCCTCTTCCAGCAGGGCGTCCAGGGCCACGAGCAGGTTCAAATCCCATGGCATGACAGTGACCATATGGCGATGGGTCATGCACCTGGCGTCAACCGCGAACGCTTCCGAGGCCGAGGACCCGGGACCCGGGGCCCGGGTCAGGCGGTGGCCGGGGCCGGGGCGGGGCGGCGGCGGGGCGGGAGCAGGGCGTCGAGGGCGAGGGCGCCGGGGCCGGTGACGGCGAGGGCGAGGAAGACCCAGGCGAAGAGGGCGGCGCTCTCGCCGCCGTTCTGGATCGGGAGCAGGCCGCCCTCCTGGTGGACGGAGAAGTAGGCGTAGGCCATCGAGCCGGAGCAGACCACGGCCGCCGTGCGGGTGCCGAGGCCGAGCAGGACCAGGGTGCCGCCGACGAGTTGGATGACGGCGGCGTACCAGCCCGGCCAGGACAGGGCCTCCACCGTGCCGCCGCCCTTCGCCCCGCCCAGGACGCCGAAGAGCGAGGCCGCGCCGTGGCAGGCGAAGAGCAGGCCGGTGACCGCCCGGGTCAGGCCGAGGAGGTAGGGGCGGGCCGCTTCGACCGTGCGGTGGGGGGCGGACGGGGACATGGGGCCTCCAGGGAAGCGAAGTCGGCGCGTTCACAACAGAAACTTAGGTTAGCCTCACCTACGTTTCATGGGAGGCGCAAGCTCCACCACGGAGTCTCCGCAAGCGGACGGCGGCCCGCCGCTACCCGCCGCCGCCCGGGGACCCCGCCGTGACCAGGCCGGACTCGTACGCGGCGATGACGGCCTGGGCCCGGTCGCGGACGTCGAGCTTCGCGAAGAGGGAGGTGATGTGGTTCTTGACGGTGGACCGGCTGAGGTCGAGCGCACCCGCGATGGCGTCGTTGTCGAGACCGGTGGCGATCAGGCGCCACACCTCGGTCTCCCGCGGGGTCAGCTCGGCCGCGACGGAACGCGGGGCGACGGCGGGGGCCGCCGGGGCGGTGCTGCGGACGTAGGTGGAGATCAGGCGGGTGAGCAGGCGCGGCGCGACCACCGCCTCGCCGGTGTGCACGGTGCGGATCGCGGCGGCGAGCTCCTCCGGCGAGACGTCCTTGGGGAGGAAGCCGCCGGCCCCGGCCCGGAGCGCGGCGACCACGTACTCGTCGAGGTCGAAGGTGCTGAGCGCGAGAACCCGGCAGTCGGGGAGGACCCGGGCGAGTTCGCGGGTCGCGTCGACACCGTCGAGGACGGGCATCCGGATGTCCATCACCACCACGTCGGGACGCAGCCGCCGGGCCGACTCGACCGCGGCGGCGCCGTTCTCGGCCTCGCCGACCACCTCGAAGGCCGGGTCGGGCGCGAGGATCAGGCAGAGTCCGCGGCGCACCAGCGGCTGGTCGTCGGCGACCAGGATGCGGATCGGGGTCATCGGAGGACCTCCACGGGGAGCGCGGCGGACTCCCGGGCAGCGAGCGGCGGTTCGGCGGGCGGCGCAGCGGACTCGCCTGGCGGGAGGGGCGGTTCGGCGGGCGGGGCGGGCGCCCCGGCGACCGGTGACGTGAACCCGCCTGCGAGAAGAGGCGGTTCGGCGGGCTGGGCGGTCGGCTCACCGACCGGGGCCGGGAGAACGGCGGACTCGTCCGGCCCGAGCCGCGGTTCGGCCGACAAGGCGGGTGGGGCGGCGGCTGGGGAGGCGAACTCGCCTGCGAGGCCGGGCTGTTCGGTGGGCGGCGCGGTGGTGGTGGCTGGCGGGGTGCTGGGGGGCGGCTCTTCGGGGGGCAGGGGGAGTTCGGCGTGGACGGCGAAGCCGCCGGCGGGGTGGGAGGTGGCGGTGAGGGTGCCGCCGTGGAGGGCGGTGCGTTCGCGCATGCCGATCAGGCCGTGGCCGCCGCGTTCGGTCGGGGGGTGGGCGGGGGCGTGGCCGGGGCCGTGGTCGCGGATGTGGAGGGTGAGCAGGTCCGGGGCGTAGCCGAGGCGGACGGTGGCGCGGGTCGGGCCGGCGTGCTTGCGGGTGTTGGTCAGGGCTTCCTGGACGATCCGGTACACCGTCAGGCCGAGGGCGGGCGGGAGCGGGCGGACCTCGCCGTGCACGGTGAGGTCGGCGGGCAGGCCGGCCCGGCGGGAGTCCTCCAGCAGTCGGGGCAGGTCGTCGGTGCCGGGTTGCGGGGCGGGCGGGGCGGTGTCGGGTTCGTCGCCGGCCCGCAGCACGTCGAGGAGTTGGCGCATCTCGCGCAGGGCGAGGCGGCCGGAGGACTCCAGGGTGACCAGGGCGTCCCGGACCACCTCGGGGTCGGCGAGGTTGGCCCGGGCGCCGCCGGCCATCAGCTGCATGGTGGTGATGTGGTGGGCGACGATGTCGTGCAGTTCGCGGGCGATCCGGCGGCGTTCCTCGGCCACCGCGCGGTCGGCGAGCAGTTGCCGGTTGGCCGCCACCTCGCGCTGCCAGCGGGCGACCGCGAGGCCGGCGGCGGCGACCAGCAGCGCGGAGCAGGGGGCGGACACCGCCACGTCCCAGGCCGGTGGCCGGAAGTGGCCCTGGCCGAGGACGGTGGCCACCGAGGTGGCCAGTACGGCCGCGGCGGTGGTGGCGGGGCTGCTCACCCGGGCCACCGAGTACGTGGCGATCGTCAGGACCACCCCGAAGTGCGGTTTTCCGGGGCCGCACAGGTCGGCGGCGACGCTCAGCACCAGGGTCGCGGCGAGCGCCGGCACCGGGCGGCCGCGCCGGAACAGCAGCGGGAGGGCCGCCAGCAGTCCGAACAGGAAGCCGGGCAGGCCGGGCCCGCGTTCGCCGTCGGCCGCGCTGAACAGCAGGTTGGCGGTGGCGTCGATCACGCCCGCCGCGACCGCCACCAGGGCGTCGGTCCGGGTCCACGGCGCGCCGTCCGGCGCCGCCGCGCTGCCCGGGTGCTGCTGCGGTCGTCCCATGTCCGTCCCCCGTGTCCCGTCTGCCGCGGCCCGTCTGCCGCCGCCCGTCTGCCGCCGCCCGTGTCCGGCGCCCCGTCTCCGGCGCCCCGTGCGCGTCCCGTACCCCGCCGGGGTCCGGCCGGGGCCCCGGCCGGGTGGCGTTCCCGGTGCTGCTGCCGCTGACCAGCCCCGATGTCCTCATTCTGGCACCGGCCCGGCGGGCGGACGTCGTCTCCCCGGGCGAGCGGTCCTGGGAGCCAGGTCCCGGGTGCGGGACCGGTGGGGGCCCGCGGGCCCCGGTGCGGATCGTCCGTCGCCCGGACGCCCCGGGGGTGTCCGGGCTGATGGTCTGTTACCGGGCGGCGACCGCCGTCCGACCAGCAGCCACGCAGACGGAGGGCGACCGTGATCCGCGCACTGACCGGATTCTCCACCAGACACGCCTGGAAGGTGATCGCCGTGTGGGCGCTCCTCGGGGTCGCGTTGACCGGGGTGGCGCCGGTGCTGTTCGCCCGGGTCACCGGGAGCAGCACCGCGGACTTCCTGCCGGCCCGCTACGACTCGGCGGCGGCGATGCGGGTCGCCGAGGAGCACTTCGGGCTGCGGCCCGACGCCACCACCGTCACGGTGCTGGTGGCCCGCGCCGACGGCGGCGCGCTCACCGACGGGGACCGGCGGCGGATCGACGCCGAGGCGGCCGAGCTCGGCCGGCAGCGGGTGGTGATGCCGCGCGAGGCCGACGAGCCGTCCTTCCTGGTGACCGACCGTTCGCAGACGCCGAAGGTGGCGCCCGCGATGGTCGCCCCGGACGGCGGTTTCGAGCTGCTGGCCGTCGAGTTGGCCGGCAACGTCGCCGACGAGGGCGTGCAGGACGTCTACCGGGTGTTCCGGGACTCCGCCCGGGAGCGGTTCGCCGCGGCCGGGATGCGCACCGGTTTCACCGGCGGCGTGGCCGAGGCGGCGGACGGCGCCGACGCGAACCGGACGGCGGCCACCGTCGGCAGCGCGCTCGTCGTCGGGCTGATCGTGCTGCTCAACGTGCTGGTGTTCCGCAGCGTGCTGGCCGCCGTGCTGCCGCTGCTGGCGGTGGCGCTGGTCGGCGGGGCGGCGGGCGGCGCGGTGGCGGGCCTGGCCGGGCTCACCGGGCTGCGGCTGGACGCCTCCACCCCGGGCCTGATCTCGGTGGTGCTGCTCGGCATCGGCGTCGACTACCTGCTGTTCCTGCTGTTCCGGTTCCGCGAGGTGCTGCGGGCCCGCCCGGACGCGCCCGCCCGCCTGGTCGCCGCCGAGGTGTCGGGCCGGGTCGGCACGGCGATCACCTCGGCCGCGCTGACCATCGTCGCCGCGTTCGCCACCCTGGGCGTGGCCGGGTTCGGCCTGTTCCGCTCGCTCGGCCCGGCGATCGCCGTGGCGGTGCTGGTGATGCTGCTGGGCAGCCTGACCCTGATGCCGGCGCTGCTGGCGGCCTGCGGGCGGGGCATGTTCTGGCCGTCGCGCGCGCTGCGGCGGGAGCCGCGTCCGGGGGTCGCCGCCCGCCTGGGCGGGCTGGTGGCCCGCCGTCCGGCGGCCGCGCTGCTGGCGTCCGTGGCGCTGCTGGGCGCGCTGGCCGCGGGCCTGGTGGGGATGCGGATGGACTACGGGCTCGGGGAGGCTTCGGGGACGCCCGCGGCCGCCACCGCCGCCGAGATCTCCCGTTCGCTCCCGGCCGGGGTGTCCGACCCGGCCGCCGTGTACGCCACCGCCGACGGGGGCGGCGCCGTCGACCCGGCGGCGTTCGCCGGGCTGGCCCGGGAGCTCGGCGCCGTCGCGGGCGTCGGGAAGGTCGCCGACCCGGTGGGCAGCCCGGACGGCCGGGCCGTCCGGATCGACGTCTACCCCGTCGCCGACCCGCAGAGCGCGCAGGCCCGGGCGCTGGTGTCCGGCCCGCTGCGGGCCGCCGTGGCCGCCCACTCCCCCGCCGGGACGCGCGCGCACGTCGGCGGCACCTCGGCGGTGTACGCCGACGTGGCGGACGCGGTCGACCGCGACCTGCTGGTGGTGTTCCCGGTCGCGGCGGGGCTGATCGCGCTGATCCTGCTGCTGCTCCTGCGCAGCCTGCTGGCCCCGGTGGCGCTGCTGCTCTCGGTCGGGATGGGGTTCGCCGCCACCCTGGGCAGCGCCGTCCTGGTGTTCCAGCACGTGCTGGACCGGCCCGGCGTGGCCTTCACCCTGCCGCTGGTGCTGTTCCTGTTCGTGGTGGCGCTCGGCACCGACTACAACATCCTGATCGCCGACCGGATCCGCGAGGAGATGCACCACCCGGGCCCGGCCCGGGCCGCCGTGGCCCGCGCCGTGCGGCACACCGCGCCCGCCGTGGCCACCGCCGGGCTGGTGCTGGGCGGTTCGTTCGCCAGCCTGGCCACCACGCCGGGCAGCGAGCAGATCGCCTTCGCGCTGACGCTCGGGATCCTGCTCTCCGCGCTGCTGCTGTCGCTGGTGGTGGTCCCGGCGGTGGCCTCGCTGCTGGGCCGCGCGCTGTGGTGGCCGCTGCGACCGCCGGCGGGCCGGGAGGCCGGACGGGAGCCGGGCCGGGAGGCCGGAGGGGAGGACCCGGCGGTGGCGCGGGCGGAGCGGCTCCCGGCCTCCTGACAGTGAGGATGTTCATGAGCGGTTCCCGGGCAGGTCTGACCCACCTCCTGACTGACCTCGGGTCCTCAACGGGATTTGTCGGCTTCGT
>NZ_JBSGET010000195.1:0-11729 GCF_053603035.1 Kitasatospora sp. NPDC004272
GGTGCAGGTGCGCGGCGATCCCCGCCCCCGCGGCCGCCCCCTGGTTCATCCCGATGTTGAACCCGTGCGCCCCCGAGGCCGCCCGCAGCGCCGTCATCGCCTTCTTGGTGAACTCCCCCAGCTCCGCCGTCTCCGGCCCGTCCAGCTCGGTGTAGTCCGCGACGTGCCGGTACGGCACCACCATCAAGTGCCCCCCGTTGTACGGGTACAGGTTCAGCACCGCGAACACCGACTCCCCGCGCTGGACGATCAGCCCCTCCTCGTCACTCAGCTGCGGGATGGAGCAGAACGGACAACCGTCGTCGGGAGCCGGCCCGGTGGGCTTGTTCTCGCCCTGGATGTACGCCATCCGATGAGGTGTCCACAGGCGACGGAAGCCGTCCGGCTCCCCCACGCCCCGCTGCAGTTCCGGCTCACTCGTCATGCCCGCCAGCATAAGCGCCACGGCCCACGAACAGAGCAGTGCGGGGCAGACTCCCGGAGGAGACCGCCCCGCACGTCACTCAGGTCCGTCCTACCGGGATCAGACCTGCACCCGGCTGCGCACCGCCTCGACGATCTCGGCGATCGCCTCGGCCTTCGGCACGCCGTTCTTCTGCTCGCCGCTGCGGTAGCGGAACGACACCGCGCCCGCCTCGACGTCGTCGTTGCCCGCGATCAGCATGAACGGCACCTTGCTGCGCTGCGCGTTGCGGATCTTCTTCTGCATCCGGTCGTCCGAGGTGTCGACCTCGACCCGGATCCCGTGCTTCTTCAGCTCGGCCGCCACGTCCAGCAGGTACGGCACGTGCTCGTCGGTGATCGGGATGCCGGTGACGGTGACCGGGGCCAGCCACGGCGGCATGGCGCCCGCGTAGTGCTCCAGCAGCACCGCGAAGAAGCGCTCAATCGAGCCGAACAGCGCCCGGTGGATCATGACCGGCCGCTGCCGCGAGCCGTCCGCCGCGGTGTACTCCAGGTCGAAGCGGTTCGGCAGGTTGAAGTCGAGCTGCACGGTCGACATCTGCCAGGTCCGGCCGATCGCGTCGCGCGCCTGGACGGAGATCTTCGGGCCGTAGAAGGCCGCGCCGCCCGGGTCGGGCACCAGCGGGAGGCCCTGCTTCTCGGCCACACTGGCGAGGACGGCGGTGGCCTCCTCCCAGTCCTCGTCGCTGCCGACGAACTTCTCCGGGTCCTTGGTGGACAGCTCCAGGTAGAAGTCGTTCAGGCCGTAGTCCCGCAGCAGGTCCAGCACGAAGGTCAGCGTGCGGTCCAGCTCGTCGGCCATCTGCTCGCGGGTGCAGTAGATGTGCGCGTCGTCCTGGGTGAAGCCGCGGGCCCGGGTCAGGCCGTGCACGACGCCGGACTTCTCGTAACGGTAGACCGTCCCGAACTCGAAGAGGCGCAGCGGCAGTTCGCGGTAGGAGCGGCCGCGCGCGTCGAAGATCAGGTTGTGCATCGGGCAGTTCATCGGCTTGAGGTAGTAGTCGACGCCCTCGTCCAGCTGCATGGGGGGGTACATGCCGTCGGCGTACCAGTCGAGGTGGCCGCTGGTCTCGAACAGCTTCCCCTTGGTGGCGTGCGGGGTGTAGACGAACTCGTAGCCCTCCTCCTCGTGCCGCTTGCGCGAGTAGTCCTCCATGGTGCGGCGGATGATGCCGCCCTTGGGGTGGAAGACGGCGAGGCCGGAGCCGATCTGCTCGGGGATCGAGAACAGGTCGAGTTCGTTGCCGAGCTTGCGGTGGTCGCGCTTGGCGGCCTCCTCCAGGAAGTCGAGGTGGGCCTTGAGCTCGTCCTTGGTGGGCCACGCGGTGCCGTAGAGGCGCTGCAGCATGGGGTTCTTCTCGCTGCCGCGCCAGTACGCGGCGGCGGAGCGCATCAGCTTGAAGGCCGGGATGTGCCGGGTGCTGGGCAGGTGCGGGCCGCGGCAGAGGTCGCCCCAGCAGAGTTCGCCGGTCTTCGGGTCGAGGTTGTCGTAGATGGTCAGCTCGCCGGCGCCGACCTCGACGTCCGCGCCCTCGCCGGCGGTGGCGGCGGAGCCCTTGAGGCCGATCAGTTCGAGCTTGTAGGGCTCCTTGGCGAGCTCCTCGCGGGCGGCCTCGTCGGTGACCACCCGGCGGGAGAACTTCTGGCCCCGCTTGATGATCTCCTGCATCTTCTTCTCGATGACCTTGAGGTCGTCCGGCTGGAACGGCCGCTCGACGTCGAAGTCGTAGTAGAAGCCGTCCCGGACGGGCGGGCCGATGCCGAGCTTGGCCTCGGGGAAGACCTGCTGGACGGCCTGGGCCATCACGTGCGCGGTGGAGTGCCGCAGGATGTCGAGGCCGTCGGGGCTGGAGATCACGACGGGTTCGACCACGTCGCCGTCCTGGACGGCGTAGGCGAGGTCCTTGAGCTGGCCGCCGACCCGGGCGGCGATCACGGCGCGGTCGTCGGCGAAGAGCTCGGCGGCCGTAGTGCCCGTGGTCACCACGCGCTCTTCCCGATCGGGTTCGCGGTTGATGATGATCCGGACGTCCGTCACCGGTCTCTCCTGACGTTCTGGCTACCGTGGCGCAGCTGAACCGCTGCACCGTGCATGGTACCGAGCCCGGCCGCGTCCACGTCGCCAAGGGCCGGACGCCGCCAGCGTGGTCATCCGGTCACGTTCCGCCACGATTCGGACGTCGGGGACGGTTGACCGGCCCCGGAGTGCGGTATCACTCCCTCACGGTGCGGCCGCTGCACCGGTCCTCGGTGGCAGCGGCGCCCGGCAAGGACCGTGCGGCGTCTGAGGGGGCGTCATGCAGCAGATGGGTTCCTGGTACCGCGGTCCGCTGGCGTCCTTCGACACCGAGACGACGGGTGTCGACGTCGAGCGGGACAGAATCGTTTCGGCCGCCCTGGTGGTGCAGTCCGCACCGGGCGGGGCGGCCGCCGTCCGGACGTGGCTGGCCGACCCGGGGGTGCCGATCCCGGAGCCGGCCCGGGCGGTGCACGGCATCACGGACGAGCAGGTGCGGGCGCACGGGCGGCCGCCGCGCGCGGTCGCGGTGGAGGTGGCCCGGGCGCTGGCCGAGCAGGCCCGGGCGGGTGTGCCGCTGGTGGTGATGAACGCCCCGTACGACTTGACGCTGCTGGACCGGGAGTTGCGCCGGCACGGGGCGGGGTCGCTGGCGGAGGCGCTGGAGGGCGCGGAGCTGCTGGTGCTCGATCCGCGGGTGCTGGACAAGCAGTTCGACCGCTACCGCAAGGGCCGGCGCACGCTGACCGACCTGTGCGCGCACTACGGCGTGGAGTTGGTGGGCGCGCACGACGCGGCGGCGGACGCGCTGGCGGCGATGGAGCTGGTGCGGGAGGTGGCGTCCCGGCACGGGGCGCGGCTGGGCGGGCTGTCGCCGGCCGAGCTGCACCTGCGGCAGGCGGTGTGGCACGCGGCGCAGGCGCGCGGCCTGGAGCGGTGGTTCGAGCGCTCGGGCGCGCCGGAGCACGTGGACACGGCCTGGCCGGTGCGGCCGGCCCGCTGCCGCTGCGGTGAGCGCCTGGAGCCGGGCCACGCCTGCGAGTTGGCGGCCTGACGCCCCGTCGGGGAGGGTCGGGCGCGGAAAAACGCCGCAGGCCCCGACGGCGTGGTCGGGGCCTGCGGTGTGCTCGGTGGGCGATACTGGGATCGAACCAGTGACCCCTTCGGTGTGAACGAAGTGCTCTCCCGCTGAGCTAATCGCCCGGGCAACGAGAAGAACTGTAGCACCACTTGGGCCCGGGTCCACAATCCGTTCCACGGACGGTCCCCCAGTTCCCCTTCCGGGAGGGCGCGTTGAATGTCCGTCAGAACTCGGGTCGGAGCATGCGGAAAAGGCGCAGGGCCCCGACCTGATAAACAAGTCGGAGCCCTGCGCCTGTGCATTCCGGTGGGCGATACTGGGATCGAACCAGTGACCCCTTCGGTGTGAACGAAGTGCTCTCCCGCTGAGCTAATCGCCCGGGTGCAGGGAAAACATTACCCCATCCGCGCGGGTGCTCCGAACACCCGCACCGCCGCCCGGGCCGCCGCCGGCCCCGCGCCCCGGCCGGCCTCCCCCGGCACCGGCTCCGACCAGCGGCGCCGGTCGGCCACGGCGGGTGACCGCCCCGGTCGGGGCGGTCGCCGGACCGCGGCGGCCGGAGGCGGTCCGGGCGCCGGGCGGAGCCAGGTTCGTGGGTTCCTCCAGTCCCCCGCGGGCCGCCCCGGTGCGACCGCCGGTAATGCCCTGCCGTTACCGGCCCGCCGCCCGGGCGGCCGGAGCCGCCGGGGGATTCCGCAATGCGCCGGAAGGGGTACGACTCGCACCGGAATCGGGACAGACGGGTTTACACCGGGCTTTCAGGTGGGATGGTCCGTTCGCCGACGTGCGATTCCCCGAGCGCACACTGAGCGAAAGGCCCTGGCGCTTATGAACACCACGGTCAGCTGCGAGCTGCACCTGCGCCTCATCGTGTCCAGCGAGTCCTCACTGCCCGTCCCCGCGGGCCTGCGCTACGACACTGCCGACCCCTATGCCGTGCATGCGACGTTCCACACCGGAGCAGACGAGACCGTGGAGTGGGTGTTCGCCCGCGACCTCCTCGCGGAGGGGCTGCACCGACCGACCGGTACCGGCGACGTCCGGGTGTGGCCGTCCCGCAGCCACGGTCAAGGCGTGGTTTGCATCGCCCTGAGCTCTCCGGAAGGAGAGGCCTTGCTGGAGGCCCCGGCCCGGGCGCTTGAGTCCTTCCTCAAGCGGACGGACGCCGCGGTGCCCCCCGGCACCGAACACCGTCACTTCGACCTCGACCGGGAGCTGTCCCACATCCTCGCCGAGAACTGAACCCCGTACGAGTACGGCCCGCCGTCGCGCGGCGGCGGGAACGCCTCGATGCGCACCGTCCTACTCGGGGGCACGGTCGCAGCTCGCAGCCGCCCCGGCGGCCTCGGGGTCCGGCCCCGGGTGTCCCCTCCCACCGGAGGGGACACCCGGGGCTCAGTCGCGTCCCGGCCCGGCTCCCGGCCCGGGAGCCGGGCCGCCGTGGGCGGGGGCCGGTAGAGTCGGCGCGCGATGACCGACGCGCCGGCCCCGGGGCCGGCGCCGCGTGAGGAGCCCCCACGTGCTGATCACCCATGACACCGAGTGCGCGCTGAGCATCCTGGTGGAGCTGCTGAACACGGCGCCCGAAGCGTGCGGCAGCGAACGGCTGCCCGACGTGGCGGCGCTGAGCGCCTTCGTGGTCCGGCAGGAGATCAGCGAGATCGACTCGCTCGGTCCGGCGGACCTGGCCGCGGTGCACGAGCTGCGCACCCGGCTGCGCGAGGTGTTCTCGGCCGGTTCGGTCGAGCGGGCCGCGGAGCTGGTGAACGCCGTGGTCGCGGAGGCCGGCACCACGCCCCGGCTGACCAACCACGACCACCACGGCTGGCACATCCACTACTTCGCCCCGCACGCCGCGGTCGGCCGGCACCTGGCCGCCGAGCTGGGCATGGCGCTCGCCTTCATCGTGATGGCCGGCGAGCTGGAGCGGCTGCGCCGGTGCGGGGCGCCGGGCTGCGCCCGGGTGTTCGTCGATCTGTCCCGCAACCGTTCGCGCCGCTACTGCGACAGCCGCACCTGCGGCAACCGGCTGCACGTCGCGGCGTACCGGGCCCGGCAGCGCTCGGCGGAGGCGGTGCCGGGCCCGGAGGCGGTGCCGGGCCCGGAGGCGGTGCCGGCCGCGGGCCGCTGAGCCCGGTCGGCGGGGGGCTCCCGGCCTGGGAGACTTGGCGGCATGAGTGATTCCTCGCTGCCCCGTGTCGAGTTCTGGTGCGACCTGCTGTGCCCCGACTGCCGTACCGCGCTGGACGACGTCCGGGCGCTGCGCGAGCGGTTCGGTGCCGCGCTGACCGTCGAGCTGCGGCACTTCCCGCTGGAGAAGCACAAGCACGCGTACCCGGCGGCCGAGGCGGCGGCGGAGGCGTTCGAGCAGGGGCGCGGCTGGGAGTTCGCGGAGGCCGTGCTGGCCCGCCTGGAGGACGTCGAGCGGGGCGGGGCGGCGGTGCTGGTGGAGATCGCCGGGGCGGTCGGGGTGGACGCGGACGAGGTGGACACCGCGCTGGTCGACGGTCGGCACATGCTGTGGGTCGACGCGGACGTGGCCGAGGGCCGGGCGATCGGGGTCACGGGCACGCCGACGTACGTGGTGGCCGGGAAGCGGCTGGACGGCGGGCAGTCGCAGGACGGGCTGCGGGAGCGGATCGTCGAGCTGCTGAACGGCTGAGCGGGCGGAGCAGGGCGGGCCGGGGCGGGTCAGAGCGGTTTGCCGAGCAGGTGCCGGGTGGTCCGGTAGCCGAGCGACTCGTACAGGCCGAGCGCCACCGCGTTGTCGCGGAACACGTTCAGGCCGAGGTGGCGGACGCCGGCCCGCAGGCACTCGCGTTCGGCGATCCGCATCAGGGTGCGGCCGTGGCCCCGGCCGCGGTGCTCGGGGGCGACCTCCACCAGCATCACCCAGGCGAGCGGGCTGCCGTCGGGCAGCACGTCCTGGTGGAGGGTGACCCAGATCGTGCCGAGGACGCTGCCGTCGGCGTCGAGCAGGTGGCGCAGCACGGTGCCGACGGTGGAGAGGCCGACGGGGAGGGCGCGTCGGTGGTCGCTCTCGGCGCGGGCGGCGGCCTCCTCGGGGCCGAGGCCCGCGGTGATCAGTTCCTCGCGGTAGCCGGCGACGGCGGCCTGCTGCCAGGCCGGGTACTCCTCGGCGGTTATCGGACGGTCCGTCAATTCGCTTGTCTGGGACGGGAGTCGGTCGAGCTGCTTGCCGAGGTTGCGCATCTGCTCGGTGTACCCGAGGGCGTGCGCGAGGCGGAGCGCGACGGGGGCCTCGACCGGGACGGTGACCTGTGCCCGGGCACAGCCCCAGTAGCGGAGCACCTCCTCGGCGGCGAGCACCGCGACGGTGCCGCGCCCGCGGCGCCGGTCCGGTTCGGCCACCTCCAGTTCGCAGATCTCCCCCGGGTAGCGCCCGCTGCGGCCCCACGCGTTGGTCCGCAGCCCGCCCACCCGCCGCCCGTTCACCATGATGTGCCAGCGCTGCGTCCGCCCGCCGCCGACGCCCGCTTCCTCGGGCCCGTCGGGCCGCAACGTGGTGGTCATGCCGTCTCCCTTTCCCGCCCCGGACGCTCTTCTATCCCCGCCCCGCCCGCTTCCCGCCGCAGCCGCAGGCACCCCGGGCCCCGGCGCGGCCGGTTCCCGCTCAGACCGGGTCGCGGTCCTGCCCGGCGCGCTCCGCGAAGAGCTCCATCGCCTTGCGGGTGACCGGCCCGATGCCCGGGAGCTCGCGGTCGTCGATGCGGGTGACGGCCTGGACGTCGCGGAGGGTGGAGGTCAGGAAGACCTCTTCGGCGTCGGCGAGGGCTTCGAGGGGGACGTCGGTCTCTTCGGCGCCGGTCCAGTCGAGGACGAGGTGGCGGGTGATGCCGGCGAGGCAGCCGGAGGCGAGGGTGGGGGTGAGGAGGCGGCCGTCGAGGACGAGGAAGACGTTGGAGCCGGTGCCTTCGCAGAGCCGGCCGGCGGTGTTGGCGAGGAGGGCTTCGCTGGCGCCGGCGCGGTGGGCGGCGGCGAGGGCGATGACGTTCTCGGCGTAGGAGGTGGTCTTGAGGCCGGTGACGGCGGAGTGTTCGTTGCGGCGCCAGGGGACGGTGACGACCGAGGTGGTCTCGGGGCGGGGGCTCGCGGTGCCGAGGGCGGCGATCAGGCTGGGGCCGGCGGTGCCGCGTTCGGAGCCGAGCGGGGAGGTGCCGCCGGTGTAGGTGATCCGCAGGCGGCCGAGCGGCAGCGGCTTGGCGGCGAGGACGGCGGCGCAGGCTTCGCGGACCAGGTCGTGGTCGGGGTCGGGCAGGCCGAGGCCGCGGGCGGAGCGGGTGAGGCGGTCGAGGTGGCGGGTGAGGGCGAAGGGTTCGCCGTGTTCGGTCTTGACGGTTTCGAAGACGCCGTCGCCGACGGTGAGTCCGTGGTCGAGGACGGAGAGTGCGGCGTCGTCCTCGGCGGTGAGGGTTCCGTTGACCCAGATCATCGGCGGGTTGCTCCTTCGGGTGTTTCGGGGGTGCCGGTGGAGGCTATCGCCACCAGCCGGGCGGCTTTGAGCTCGGTTTCCCGCCACTCGCGGTCGGGGTCGGAGTCCCAGGTGATTCCGGCGCCGGTGCCGAACTTGAGGACGGGGGCGCCGGTGGTGGGGCGTTCGATCCAGAAGGAGCGGATGCCGACGGCGAGTTCGGCTTCGCCGCGGTCGGCGTCGACCCAGCCGACGGCGCCGCAGTAGGGGCCGCGGGGGGCGGTTTCGAGGTCGCGGATGATCCGCAGGGCGCTGCTCTTGGGGGCGCCGGTGACGGAGCCGGGCGGGAAGGTGGCGGCGAACAGGTCGGCCCAGTCGGCGTCGGGGCGCAGGGTGCCCTCGACGGTGGAGACGAGGTGGACCAGGCCGGGGTGCTTCTCGACGGCGCACAGGTCGGGGACGGTGACGGTGCCGGTCCCGCAGACCCGGCCGAGGTCGTTGCGGACCAGGTCGACGATCATCACGTTCTCGGCGTGGTCCTTGTCGAGCAGGTCGTGCTCGGTGCGTCCGGTGCCCTTGATCGGTCCGGAGCGGACGGTGCGGCCGCGGCGGGCGAGGTAGAGCTCGGGGGAGGCGGTGGCGATCTCGACGCCGTGGTCGGGGAGCCGGATCGTTCCCGCGTACGGCGCGGGGTTGTGGGCGGCGAGCAGGCCGGTGAGGGCGTCGATGTCGGTGCGGTCGGGGTCGGGCAGGGGTGCGCTCAGCACCCGGCAGAGGTTGGCCTGGTAGACCTCGCCGGCGGCGATGTGCTCGCGGATGCGGCGGACTCCGGCGCGGTAGGCGTCGGCGTCGAGGGAGCTGTGCCAGTCGGCGGGGTCGGGGCCGCGCCAGCGGTCGGTGGCGGGCGGGGCCGGGTCGGGGCGGACGTCGGCGAAGCGGGCGCAGGTGAGGCGGCCCTCGAAGTCGTGGGCGACGGCCCAGAATCCGCCGCGTTCGAGGGCGGCCGGGTCGTGGGTGACTTCGCGCAGCCCGGTGGCGAGGCGTCCGGCGAAACGGGCCATCGGCTGGTGCGGGCTGGGGGGCGGGGTGCGGCCGGACACGGTTCTCCTGCGCGGATGTTCGGTGCTGCCCGCTGCCGGTGCCGTGTCGGGCGCCGGGCGCGCGCGGGCGCGGGGCGGGCCCCGGGGGATCGCCCCGGTACCGGAAAGTCTAGGTCGGGGGCCCGGTGGAACGTCCGGGCCGGGCGGGGCGGTTCGGCGTCCGGCGGCCACCCCCGCGCCACGCTGCGGGAACGGATTTTTCAGCTGGGCCGGGGATCCGCTAGAGTTCAACACGTCGCCAGGGAGCGCAGCCGGGAAAACCGGAGGCGGACCGGGCAGACAGGCGGACGTGGCTCAGTTGGTAGAGCATCACCTTGCCAAGGTGAGGGTCGCGAGTTCGAATCTCGTCGTCCGCTCGATGGGGAACAGGGTAAGATCGTTCTCCAGGAGTTCGAGAAGTTCAGAAGTTGCCTGGTGGAGTGGCCGAGAGGCGAGGCAACGGCCTGCAAAGCCGTGTACACGGGTTCAAATCCCGTCTCCACCTCCAAGAGGTACCGTCCGGTTTCGACCGGGGGTCCTCCCCGCGCGATTAGCTCAGCGGGAGAGCACTACCTTGACACGGTAGGGGTCACTGGTTCAATCCCAGTATCGCGCACTGGTCTTCGGATCCCGGTCCTCAGGATCGACCCGCGCGATTAGCTCAGCGGGAGAGCACTACCTTGACACGGTAGGGGTCACTGGTTCAATCCCAGTATCGCGCACTCAGGCTTCCCAGCTGTGGGATTCCTGGCGCACCCGCGCGATTAGCTCAGCGGGAGAGCACTACCTTGACACGGTAGGGGTCACTGGTTCAATCCCAGTATCGCGCACCACGGTTGAGAGCCGCGGTCCACTTCGGACCGCGGCTCTCGGCGTTCGACGGCGGTGGTCGGGAAACGGTGGTGGCCGGGAACGGCACGCCCTCACCGACGTGTCGTTCCCGGCCATCCGGTGAGCCGGAGCTGCAGCCTGTGCCACTCACGCTGTCCGTCCACGACGGTGAGGGCGGCTCCGGCCGGCGAGGACCCCTACCCCATGAGGGGTCAGCGCCCGATCAGGTCGGCGACCGCTCTGGTCTGGGTCGCCAGTTGGTCCCACGCTCCGAACAGGGCCAGCAGCAGGACGGCGCAGGGCAGGACGATGGCGAGTGCGACGACCGGGTGCCGGGTCTCCGTGGCGGGGAGGTGGCGGCGGCGAAGGGCTCTGTTGAGCGGTGCCATGGTGTGCTGGGCTCCTGCCGGGCTGGTGCTGCGGGTCGGGTCGGGCGGGACGGGTGGTGCGGGGTGGTGCGGTCTGCAGCGGGGGCGGTGTCTCGGGGGACGAGCGGGGCCGCCCTCGCTTGTGACAACCGTATGCGGGGGGACCGACGGGATCGTCATGCCCGCGTACCGTTCCGTTCGCCTCCGCTGGGATGAGGAGCGGCGGCGCGGCGTACTCCTGGAGGCGGAGACGGGGGGACGAGGACCCCTGAGTCGGCTTCGGGGTCGTCCCCCGGGGGGTGGCCGGAGGCCGGCCGGTGCCCGGGCCGGGCCGGTGGGGCGGCGGCGGGCTTCTGACGGGGCGTCGGGCCGGGCCGGGGTCGGTTCGGGTGCGGATCGCCGCCGCTGGGAGCGGGCGGGGGGCGGCTGGCGGAGCGGGACCGGCACGCTGATCGGACAATCCCACCGGCGGTTCGCGTGTTGCGTGTCGACGCGGGGCCGCTACCTGTCCGTAAGCTGTCCCGAGACAGTTGTCTGACGATGCCCCACATCCGACGGGGCCTCACCCCACAGGCTGACGGAACGGGAACGGGTACGGCAGATGGCAATGATGCGGCTGAGGCGTGAGGACCCCCGCATCGTCGGCCCGTACCGGCTGCACCGGCGGCTGGGCGCCGGCGGGATGGGCGTGGTGTACCTGGGCTCCGACCGCAAGGGGCAGCGGGTCGCGCTGAAGCTGATCCGCGCCGAGCTGGCCGAGGACGCCGAGTTCCGCACCCGCTTCGCCCGGGAGATCGCCGCCGCCTCGCGGATCCGCGGCGGCTGCACGGCCCGAGTGGTGGGCTCCGACATCGAGACCGAGCGGCCCTGGCTGGCCACCGCGTACGTGCCCGGGCCGTCGCTGTACAAGCAGGTCTCCGAAGAGGGGCCGATGGCCTGGCCGGACGCGGCGCGGATCGGCTCGGCGCTGGCCGACGGGCTGGTCAAGGTGCACGAGGCCGGGGTGGTGCACCGGGACCTGAAGCCGTCGAACATCCTGCTCTCCCCCAAGGGCCCGCGGATCATCGACTTCGGCATCGCCTGGTCGCGCGGCGCCTCCACCCTCACCCACGTCGGCACCGCGGTCGGCTCGCCCGGCTTCCTGGCGCCCGAGCAGGTGCGCGGCGCGGCCGTCACGCCCGCCACCGACGTGTTCGCGTTCGGGGCGACGCTGGCCTTCGCGCTGACCGGCGAGTCGCCGTTCGGCTCGGGCGCCTCCTCCGAGGTGATGCTGTACCGGGTGGTGCACGAGGAGCCGGACCTGACCGGCATCCCGCCGGTGCTGGCCCCGCTGGTCGGCGCCTGCCTGGCCAAGGAGCCGTCCGAGCGCCCGCCCGCGGCCGCGCTGCACGAGCGTCTGAGCGAGCTGGCGGCGCGCGGCGGCGGCGGGGCCGGCCGGGCGGCCGCCGCCCGGGCC